>JADGBD010000076.1:1470-8355 GCA_015231665.1 Gammaproteobacteria bacterium | reverse complement strand
CTGACCCTCCGCCACTACCGCTCTAAATTCCATTCAAGTTCAACTTGTTGCGATTCTGGCCGAATTTTCAGCGCCAGTTGTCGTAGCATGTTTTTGTTTTGCGTCGGTGCAAAACGTGCACTGAACGTGACCACTTCGGAGCCTCCGATTCCAATCTTCAATTCCAAACACCGAAGCGGCACAAAATACCTTATTCCCTGTGCGGCCTTGCGCGCTCGAAGATTGTTGGCGCAAGCCAAGCACGATTCAACAAATCCGGGCTTATGTGGCAAACTGCCGCGCAGTCTAATCCGCCTGAGCGAGGGCCGTTTATGAGTCAGTCATCTTCCATTGAGTTTCGTCTTCAGCCTGGCGGCAGCCTGCAGGGGCGGCTGCGTGTGCCGGGAGACAAATCCATCTCCCACCGCGCCATCATGCTGGGTTCCCTGGCCGAGGGTACCACCGAGATCAGCGGATTTCTCGAGGGCGAGGACAGCCTGGCTACCCTCAATGCCTTCCGCCAGATGGGTGTGGAGATTGAAGGGCCGCAGCAGGGGCGGGTGCGCATCCAGGGTGTTGGCATGAACGGTCTCTGTGCTCCCGATGGCCCGCTGGACCTAGGCAATTCTGGTACCTCCATGCGCCTGCTTTCGGGCTTGCTGGCGGGCCAGGGTTTTGAGGTGACCCTGATTGGCGATGACTCCCTGTCGAAACGGCCGATGCGGCGGGTGACCGAGCCTTTGGCGCAGATGGGCGCCGAGATCAACAGCACCCCCAAGGGCACAGCGCCGCTGGTGATTCGGCCGGTGGATGGCCTGCGCGGTCTGGATTACGCGTTGCCGGTGGCCAGCGCCCAGGTCAAATCCTGCCTGCTGCTGGCCGGGCTCTATGCTGATGGTGAGACCTGCGTGACCGAGCCGGCGCCGACTCGGGATCACACCGAGCGCATGCTCCGTGGTTTTGGCTACGAGGTGCGCCAGCAGGGTCAGCGCGTCTGTCTCAGCGGTGGCGGTAGGCTCAGTGCCTGCAGCATTGATGTGCCGGCGGATATTTCCTCGGCGGCATTCTTTTTGGTGGGTGCAAGCATTGCCCCAGGTTCGGATCTGACTCTTGAGCATGTGGGTATCAACCCCACCCGGGATGGAGTGATCAACATCCTGCGCCTGATGGGTGCGGACATTCAGGTACTCAACCCGCGTGATGTGGGTGGCGAGCCGGTGGCTGATTTGCGTGTGCGCGCGGCGCCGCTGAAGGGTATTCGCATTCCCGAAGATCAGGTACCCCTGGCGATTGACGAATTCCCCGCGCTGTTCATAGCTGCCGCTTGTGCCGAGGGTGAAACCTTGCTCACCGGTGCCGAGGAGTTGCGGGTGAAGGAGAGCGACCGCATCCAGGTGATGGCCGATGGTCTGCAAACCCTGGGCATCGATGCCAAGCCGACGGCCGATGGCATGCGTATTCGCGGCGGCCAGCTGGGCGCTGGGGCTATCCAGAGCCATGGCGATCACCGCATCGCCATGGCCTTTGCCTTGGCGGCCCTGCGTGCCAACGGTGAGATTCGCATAGCCGACTGCGCCAACGTCAACACCTCTTTCCCCGGCTTCGCCCAGGCGGCAGCAGGCCTGGGGCTGCAGATTGTGGAGGTCCGATGAACAGCCATCCCCCCATTCTCACCATCGATGGACCCAGCGGTTCCGGCAAGGGTACGCTGGCCAAGCTGATTGCCGAGCGATTGGGCTGGAATCTGCTCGATAGCGGGGCCCTGTATCGGGTGGTGGGCCTGATCGCCAAGCGCCAGGGGGTGTCGGAACACGCGCCGGCGCAGCTGGCGGAAATTGCCCGGCGTATGCCCCTAAGCTTCGATGCCGAGGGTAGGGCCCTGCTGGATGGCGAGGATGTGAGCCTGGAAATCCGCAGCGAGACCGCCGGCAATCTGGCCTCCAAGGTGGCGGCACTGCCCGAGGTGCGCCGCGCCCTGCTGGACTGGCAGCGGGATTATGTGCGCCCGCCGGGACTGGTGGCGGATGGCCGCGACATGGGCTCGGTGGTCTTTCCCGATGCCGAGATCAAGGTGTTCCTCACCGCCAGTGCCGAGGAGCGCGCAAATCGTCGATATAAGCAGTTGATAGAAAAGGGGTTGGATGTTAACCTTGCCGACCTTACCGCCGATATTCGGGAACGCGATGAGCGCGACCGTACTCGCAAGGTGGCTCCACTAGTAGCGCCTGCCGCAGCGCTGGAGTTGGATTCCACCTCGATGAGCATCGAGCAGGTAGTTGAGCAGGTGCTGGAACGAGTCGCCGAGACCTTTCCCGATCTGCTTTAACCTAAGGGCATAAGCCCTTGATTTAGTTGACCGGCTTGCGCCGGTTTTTGATTAACCCTGAACCCTTATGATCCCCAGATCACAAGGTGCGGCACGCCACTAGGAATCCTTTTCACATGTCCGAAAGTTTTGCACAACTGCTTGAAGAAAGCCTTTTAAACACCCAACTGCGGCCCGGTTCCATTGTTACCGGCACCGTGGTGGCCATCGAAGGCGAAAGCGTCATCGTCAACGCTGGCCTCAAATCCGAGGGTGTTATCTCCAGAGATCAGTTCCTCAATGCCAATGGCGAACTCGAAGTCGCCGTCGGCGATCAGATCGAGGTTGCCCTGGATGCCGTTGAAGACGGCTTTGGCGCTACCCGTCTGTCGCGCGAAAAGGCCAAGCGTCACCACGCCTGGGTGGCCTTGGACAAGGCATTCGAGAACGAGGAAATCGTTACCGGCCGGATCAACGGCAAGGTCAAGGGCGGTTTCACCGTGGAACTGGGCGAAATCCGCGCCTTCTTGCCTGGCTCCTTGGTGGATGTGCGCCCGGTGCGCGATACCGCCTATCTGGAAGGCAAGGAACTGGAGTTCAAGGTCATCAAGCTGGACCAAAAGCGTAACAACGTAGTGGTATCCCGCCGCGCCGTGGTGGAACAGGAGTACAGCGAAGAGCGCGAAAAGCTGCTGGAAAACTTGCAGGAAGGCCAGGAAGTCACCGGCGTGGTCAAGAACCTCACCGATTACGGCGCTTTCGTCGATCTGGGTGGTATCGATGGCCTGCTGCACATCACCGACATGGCCTGGAAGCGCGTCAAGCATCCGTCTGAAGTGGTTGAAATCGGTGACGAAATTCAGGTCAAGGTGCTCAAGTTCGACCGCGAGCGCAACCGCGTCTCCCTGGGTCTCAAGCAGCTGGGCGACGATCCTTGGATCAACATTGCCCGCCGCTATCCGGAGCACACCCGCCTGTTCGGCAAGGTCACCAACATCGCCGACTACGGCTGCTTCGTCGAGATCGAAGAAGGCGTCGAAGGCCTGGTGCACGTCTCCGAAATGGACTGGACCAACAAGAACATCCATCCCTCCAAGGTCGTTACCTTGGGTGATGAGGTGGAAGTCATGGTGCTGGACATCGACGAAGAGCGTCGCCGCATCTCCCTGGGCATGAAGCAGTGCCAGGAAAATCCTTGGGACGCCTTTGCCGGCAAGTTCAACAAGGGCGACCACATCAGCGGCAAGATCAAGTCCATCACCGACTTCGGCATCTTCATCGGCCTGGATGGCAACATCGACGGTCTGGTGCACCTGTCCGACATCTCCTGGGACGACACCGGCGAAGACGTCATCCGCAACTACAAGAAGGGTGATGAAATCGAAACCGTGGTGCTGGCGGTGGACCCGGAGCGCGAGCGCATCTCCCTGGGCATCAAGCAGCTGGACAAGGACCCCTTCTCCAACTACATCGCCACCCATGGCAAGGGCAGCATAGTCACCGGCACCGTCAAGGAAGTGGATGCCAAGGGCGCTGTGGTTACCCTGGAAGATACGGTTGAAGGTTACATTCGCGTCTCTGACATCTCCCGCGACCGGGTCGAAGATGCCCGCAGCGAGCTGAACGTGGGTGACAGCGTTGAAGCCAAGTTCATGGGCGTGGATCGCAAGAACCGCACCATTTCCCTGTCCATCAAGGCCAAGGACCAGGACGAGGAAACCGCTGTGATCAAGAAGTTCTCCAGTGATTCCCAGGCCGGTACGGCCACATTGGGTGATCTGCTGAAGGCTCAGATGCAGCAGAACGAAGAATAAGACCTTGCTTCGTCCACGGCGCTCGCCGTGGACGAATTTTCAGAGGGCGAAATCAAGATGACAAAATCCGAATTGATCGAAGTGATTTCCAGGGGGCAAAACCTTCTGGGGTTCAAGGATGTAGAGCTGGCCGTCAAAGGCATAATCGAGCACATGAGCCAAGCCCTCGCCTCGGGTGAGCGCATTGAGATCCGTGGCTTTGGCAGCTTTTCCCTGCATTATCGGCCGCCGCGTATTGGGCGCAATCCCAAGACCGGTGATTCCGTAGCCCTGCCGGGCAAATATGTGCCTCACTTCAAGCCGGGCAAGGAGTTGCGTGACCGGGTTGATGACCTGGACAGCTAGTCAAGGTGAGCTCCTTTCAGCTTCTGCTAGCCAAGCCGTGGTCAAACGCGGCTTTTTTTTGCCATGCAGCACTCTAAACAGGTAGAGCACAGCATAGAACTGCTCTGCCACAAGGGCTGCAAGGCTGTGTGGGGGGTGATAGCCGCCCTTGAACAAGGCCAGACGCTGGCAGAAACCCAAGGCCTCAGCCCCGAGGAAGTCTGCGAGGTAGTCACCGAACTCAAGCAGATCATGGCCGTGTACGAGGGTAGTTGCAGCACGGAATGAGCTCGCATAAAGTCTGGACGCAGAGGGCGCAGAGAAGACGCAGAGCGCGCAAAGAAAACAGACTTTGACTTGCTGCGCGACTTGATCGGGCACTAATTACCGCAGGGATCTCTCTGTGATTCCAAACACCCCAGCTAATCCTGACCGCATCTATGCCGAACCCCTGGCAGAGGTGAGCGACTTCGTCTTTGACGAGCGGGTGGCGGCGGTGTTTCCCGACATGATCAATCGCTCGGTGCCGGGCTATGCCACCATCATCCGCATGATCGGCCTGCTTGCCGCCGAGCGCGTGCCTCGGGGTGGGCGCTGTTATGACCTGGGCTGCTCCCTGGGTGCCGCCGCTCTGGCCATGGCCCGAGGTGGCGCGGAAAAAACCGTGGAGATCGTTGCCCTGGACAACTCGCCAGCGATGATCGAGCGGGCAGGGCAATTGCTGGCGGCAGATCAGGCTGGATCGAGGATTCAGCTGCATTGTGCGAATATTCTCGACTTTCCCCTGCAGCCGGCGGCGATGGTGGTGCTTAACTTCACCCTGCAGTTTGTCCCCCTGCAGCACCGGGCCGAGTTGCTGAGGCGCATCCAGCAAGCCCTGCTGCCCGGAGGCCTGCTGCTGCTGTCGGAAAAGATCGCCTTCGATCAGGCCGAGTTTCAGCAACTCTTCAGCGACATGCACCACCAGTTCAAGCGCGACCAAGGCTACAGCCAACTGGAAATCAGCCAAAAACGCAGCGCCCTGGAGCGGGTGCTGTTGCCGGAAAGCCTGCAAACCCACCGCCAGCGCTTGCTCCAGGCCGGGTTTGCCCAGGTGGAGCCCTGGTTTCAATGCTTCAACTTTGTCTCGCTGATTGCGCTCAAATAGTCGAGTGTCCCTGATCGCTGACATGACTATTGATTTTCACAGCAATGCCCTGATGCAGGCCGCACAAGGCACGCCTCTGGCGGAGTTTTTGCCGGAACTCCTGGCCAAGGCCGAGCAGGTTTGGCAGCAGGGCCATGGTGATCTGCCACGCTGGCAGGCGGCCATCGACAGCCTGCCGCAGCTGCCGGCTGAGCGCATCCTGCTGAACCAGCCTGCAGTAGCGGCGCTTGATGGCAACAGGGGGGCACCCCTTACGGCTGAGCTACAGGTGCAGATCATTCAGGCCCTGCAACAGCTGCATCCCTGGCGCAAGGGGCCCTTTCATCTGCATGGCATCGACATCGATAGCGAATGGCGCTCGGACCTCAAATGGGGCAGGGTGGCCAGGCACCTGCCGGATCTGAGCGGGGAGCTGATACTGGATGTGGGCTGCGGTAATGGCTATTACGGCTGGCGCATGCTCGGCGCAGGTGCTCGACTGGTTCTGGGTATAGACCCCACCTTGCTGTTTATCAAACAATTTGATGCGGTACGGCATTTTCTCGGCGAGACACATCCGCTGTTTCTCCTGCCCTTGGGGATTGAGCAACTGCCCGCGGGAATGGGGCTGTTCGACCGGGTGTTCAGCATGGGCATCTTTTATCACCGCCGCTCGCCCTTTGACCACCTGCTGGAACTGCGGGATTTGCTCCGCCCCGGCGGCCAACTGGTGTTGGAGACCCTGCTGATTTCCGGCGGGGTCGGAGAGGTGTTGGTGCCCGATGGGCGCTACGCCAAGATGCGCAATGTCTGGTTCATACCCAGCTCGCAGACCCTGCTGGCCTGGCTGGGCCGGGCCGGATTTCGCCAGGCACGGCTGCTGGAGCAAACGCCAACGACAGCCCAGGAGCAGCGCCGCACCGACTGGATGCGGTTTGAGTCCCTGGCAGACTTTCTCGACCCCGCAGACCCCAGCCGCACCATCGAAGGCCATCCGGCACCGATGCGTGGCCTGTTTCTGGCGGAAAAATGAAGCTGCGCATTCATCCATTGGCCTACACCGAGGATACCACCTGCCTGTTCACCGCTTTTGCCGCTGAGCCCTGGGCTGTGTTTCTGGATAGCGCGGGGCTTGATCGCTTTGACATCATTGCTGCTCGCCCCAGCCTGACCCTGGTGACCCAGGGCAAGACCACCCTGGTATCCAGCTCAGCTGGCAGCCACGAATCAGAGGGATCGCCCTTTGAGCTGCTGCGTGCCTGCCTGACGCAAGCACCGATAGAGCCCAGCGAAGGGCCCTTGCCCGGCAGTCTCATCGGTTACTTCGGCTACGATCT
>JADGBD010000076.1:0-1370 GCA_015231665.1 Gammaproteobacteria bacterium | reverse complement strand
AGCCCAGCGAAGGGCCCTTGCCCGGCAGTCTCATCGGTTACTTCGGCTACGATCTTGGCCGCCAACTTCAGGCTTTGCCAGATGGGCAGCCAAATCGGGAGCCAAATGGGCAGCCAGACGATACCTTCCCCGACCTGGCCTTTGGCCGCTATGACTGGTTGATTGTAGTGGACCACCAGACGCGGCGGACTGAGCTGCGGGCTGATGCCGAGGTTCTGAGTGACGCCCAGTGGCAGGGGCTGATCCAGCAACTGCAGGCCTCGCCTACTCAACCAAAGGAGCCGCAACCAAAGGGCCAGCCGCTGCATGCCCTTGGCCCCATCCAGGCCAGCCCGGATTGGTCGGGCTACGCCGAGGCCTTCGCCAGAGTCCAAGCCTATATCCGCGACGGCGACTGTTACCAGATCAACCTTGCCCGGCGCTTTCAGGCCCAGGTCAGCGGCGATGCCTGGCTGGCCTACCAACAGCTGAGGCAACACTCGCCAGCCCCTTTCGGCGGCTATTTCAACCTACCTTGGGGGCAGCTCTTGAGCAATTCCCCCGAGGCCTTTCTGCGCCTCAGGGCAGGACAAGTCAGCACCAGCCCGATCAAGGGCACGCGGCCGCGCTCGATGGATACCGCGCAGGACCAAGCCGCCCTTGCCGAACTCCAGGCCAGCGCCAAGGATCGTGCGGAAAACCTGATGATTGTCGATCTGCTGCGCAACGACCTCGGCCGCAGCTGCGCCTACGGCAGCATTGGGGTCGATCGGCTGTTTCGCCCGGCCAGCTTCGCCAACGTCCATCATCTGATCAGCGACATCAGCGGCCAACTGCGCCCCGGCGAAGATGCCCTCAGCCTGCTGGCCAACTGCTTCCCCGGCGGCTCCATCACCGGCGCACCCAAGCGCCGGGCGATGCAGATCATCGACCAGCTGGAGCCGGCCCGACGCGGCCCTTACTGCGGCAGCCTGGCCTGGATAGGCCCAGACGGCAGCATGGACAGTAACATCCTCATCCGCAGCCTCATGCGCCAGGGGGATCAGGCCTGGTTCTGGGCCGGCGGCGGCCTGGTGGCCGACTCGGTGGCGGAGGAAGAATTCGCCGAAACCGAGCAAAAGGCTTCGGTGCTGTGCCAGTTATTGCAGAGTCAGAAAACCACAAGGTTGGGCTGACCAAGGTCGGGACCTGCTCCATGCAAGCCCGATATCTCTGCAGTCTGTGCCTCATTGCTCATTGAACAGGGCTTCGAGCGTCACCCCGGAACATGAAGCATCCTTTGGCTGATCCGGGGCTGGAGGCTCGGGACTCCTGGGTTGCCATGGATGTTTCACCCTAATCAGGCATCCCTTTGCGATGCAGTTGGCAAAACCGGCATTTTCTTGGCAAGA
>JADGBD010000075.1:7945-8405 GCA_015231665.1 Gammaproteobacteria bacterium | reverse complement strand
CACTGACTGGGGCCGAGTTTGACCTGGGTTTGGTTGCGGCAGTCGTAGTTGACGCAGACTTTGAGGACAGCAGACTCGCTGGCGGACAGACCGAATGGCAGGGTCAGGAGAAGGAAGAGGGCGAGAAGGCCTTGCGGCAAGGGGTGAAAGCGCCTGCCGGCAAGGCCGGCAGGCACGGGGCGGTGCTTAGCCCTGGGCATCCAGCGCCTGGTAGTAGTCGATGAGGATCTGCGCCACTTCCGGACGGGAGAATTCCTTGGGCGGGGCAATGCCGTTGCCGAGCATCTCACGCACCTTGGTGCCGGAGAGCAGGACAAAGTCATCCTTGGTGTGATCGGGGGCTTCGCACATCATCACCACCTTGTTCAGCTTCTTCGACCAAGCGGTGTGGTCGGCGCGGAAGATCTCGATTTCCAGAGCGCCCTTGGGCACATCGGTATCGAAGATGGTCTGGGCGTCG
>JADGBD010000075.1:0-7901 GCA_015231665.1 Gammaproteobacteria bacterium | reverse complement strand
ATGAAGTGGGTGGCACCCATGTTCTGGCGGAAATAGGCATGCAGCACGGCCTCACGGGGGCCGGCATAGAGCATGTCGAAGCCGTAGCCGGTGACCATGGCGCTGTTCGGCGGGAAGTAGAGTTCGACCATCTTGCGGATGGCGGCATCGCGCACTGGCGCGGGGATGTCGCCCTTCTTCAGCTTGCCCAGGAGCATGTGGATCACCAGGCCATCACAGCCGAGGCGGTCCATGGCCATGTGGCAGAGTTCTTCGTGGGCCAGGTGCATGGGATTGCGGGTCTGGAAGGCGACGATCTTGCTCCAGCCGCGCTCCTTGATCTCGTTGCGGATTTCCACGGCGGTGCGGAAGGTATCCGGGAAGTCGTCCTGGAAGTAGGAGAAGTGCAGCACCTGGATATCACCGGAGACAGCAAAGCGTCCCTGGCTGTTGAACGCGGACACGCCGGGGTGTTCCATGTCGTCGGTGCCGTAGACTTTCTGGGTCATCACCGCCATCTGTTCGTCGCTGACGGTCTCGATGGCAGCGACGTCCATCACCGCCAGCACCGGATTGCCTTCCATGTTGGGGTCGCGCAGGGCGATGCGCTTGGCGCCCTGGATGGCGTCCACGCTCTCCAGCAAACAGAGCAGGGGCACTGGGAAGAAGCGACCGTCGGTCAGGGTCATCTTTTCGGCGCAGCCCATGGCATCGGCCACACTCATGAAGCCGGTCAGGGGGGTGAAGTAACCGCCGCCCATCATCACGGCGTTGCCCGCCGCCTGGGAGCTGATCACCACCGAGGGCAGACTCTCGGCCTCGTGCATCAGGGCATGATGCTTATCGGTATCGTAGACAAACAGCGGCTTGAGCTCGTCACTTCCAACGGGTTTGATCATCTCGAACAGTCTCCTGAGGTTTAGGTGATGGAGGTGGCACTTCAGTCCAGCTGAACCGCCAAGGCAAAAGTGGCGGTAAACTACCACAGGCTTGGGACCATGACCCAAGACAAAATTTATACCTGGATAAGGAATTGTGATTTAGCGGCCAGCGGCCAGCATTGCTTCACCGCCACTTCACCTGGCGCCATCCCCCGATGCCTTGATCAGCAGCCGATCCAGCGCCCGGTCGGGCAGCAGGCGCTTGAGCAGGGCGAACAGGTAGGTCGGCAGGGTCACCGGGTAGCGTGCCTTGGGGCGGGAGCTCTCCAGGGCGTGGATCAGGCGCTTGAGCACCGCTTCCGGCGGCAGGGTGAAGGGCGCGGCCGGACCCTCCTTGTTCAGGCGGCTCTCCATCGCCGCGTATTGCGCGCGATGCCGGCTGTGGCTCGGGTCTATGTTGGCCTTGAAGCTGGCATAGGCATTCTGGCGAAACCGGCTGAGGATGGGGCCGGGCTGGATCAGGCTGACGTGGACCCCGCTGCCCTTGAGCTCCAGGCGCAGGGTATCGGTGAGGCCCTCCAGTGCATATTTGGAGCAATTGTAGGCGCCGCGATAAGGCATGGCGACAAACCCCAGCACCGAGCTGTTGTGGACGATGCGGCCAGCGCCCTGGCGCAGCATGGGCTTGAGGGCCAGGCAGGTCAGCTCGTGCCAGCCGAGCAGGTTGGTCTCCAGCTGCACTCGCAGCACCTCGCGGCTGAGGTCCTCGACAGCGCCCGGTTGGCCGTAGGCGCCGTTGTTGAACAGGGCGTAGAGCTGGCCGTCGGTTTGCTCCAGCACCTGGGCAAAGGCCTGCTGAATGCTCTGGCTGTCCGCCAGGTCCAGCTGCAGGGCAGTCAGCCCCAGGCTGTGCAGATGCGCCACATCCTCGGCGCGGCGGGTGCTGGCAAATACCTGATAGCCGCGCTGCTGCAAGCCCAGGGCACAGCACAGGCCGATGCCGCTGGAGCAACCGGTGATGAGGATACTGCGTTGCATCATTGCGTCTGCCGGGTTATTTGCTGGCCATTGGCCGGATAGTCGAACAGCTCAAATTGGCCGTCCTTCCAGCGCAGGCAGCAGGCCCCATCCTCCTCCCAGGCGCCAAGCACCAGACGCTGCGGCTGCCGCCCCGGCCTGTGGGTGTGACCGTGAATCAGCAGCTGGGCCTGGTGTTGCGCCAGATAGGCGCTGACGCTGTGGGGATTGGCATCCATGATCGCCGCCGGCTTGCGCGAGATGGCCTCACCACTGCGGCGGCGGTATTCCTCGGCTAGCAGACGCCGTTGCGCCAGGGGCTTGCTGAGGAAGTCGGCAATAAAACCGAGGTCGCGCAGCATTTGCCGCGCCTGCTGGTAGTCCAGATCATCGCTGCAGAGCAGATCGCCGTGCATCAGCAGCACCCGCTGCTCGCCCAGCTGCAGACAGGTCTGCTCACCGATCAGCACGGCGCCGGTTTGCTCACAGAAGGCCTCGCCGAGGAGGAAATCGCGGTTGCCGTGCTGAATGTAGAGGCCAACCCCTGAACCACTCAGCCGCGCCAGGGCTGCAATCACCTCCGCGCTGAAGGCATCGATGGCGTCATCGCCAATCCAGCTGTCGAACAGGTCGCCGAGGATATACAGCGCCTCGGCCTCGGCGGCAGGCCCCCGGAGAAAATCAAACAGGTGCCGGCTGATCAGGGGCCGATCCGCACTCAGGTGCAGGTCAGAAATGAACAGCAGTTCGCCCGTCATCACTAACTAACCCGGCGAAGCCGGCATAAGACAAGGACGCAGAGGACGCAAAGGAGCGCGGAGAGCGCAGAGATACAAAGAGTTAAATCCAATCCTCTGCGTGCTCTGCGCTTCTTTGCGTCCTCTGCGTCCCAAAAGCCGTGCCACTTGGTTCAGCTTGTTACTGGCGCCGAACTAAGCAGCCTCTCTGACTATCTCGGCTTTTTGGATCTCGATGGGCTCGACCGGCACGTCGGTATGGCCGGCCTTGCGCCCGGTTTCCACCGCCTTGATGCGATTGACCACGTCCATGCCCTCGACCACCTGGCCGAAGACGCAGTAGCCCCAGCCGTCCTGGCCCGGATGATCGAGAAAGCCGTTGTCGGCGACATTGATGAAGAACTGCGCGGTGGCCGAA
Organism: Gammaproteobacteria bacterium; assembly: GCA_015231665.1. Classification (GTDB taxonomy): domain Bacteria; phylum Pseudomonadota; class Gammaproteobacteria; order Chromatiales; family Chromatiaceae; genus Magnetovirga. The sequence goes on along the minus strand of JADGBD010000075.1, from coordinate 4,869 downwards.
TGGGGGTCCATGGTGCGGGCCATGGCGATGCTGCCGCTGAGGTTCTTCAGGCCGTTGTCGGCCTCGTTCTTGACCGGTGCATCTGTCGCCTTTTGCATCATGTCGGCCATGAAGCCGCCACCCTGGATCATGAAGTTATTGATCACACGATGAAAAATGGTCTTGTCGTAATGGCCTTTCGCGACATAGCTGATGAAGTTGGCGCAGGTGGCAGGGGCCTTTTCTTCATTCAGTTCAATGCCGATCAGGCCTTTGCTGGTGTGCAGTTGTACGCGCGTCATGAGTTACTTACCTGTTGAATGCTGAACCAATTGTAAACTTACTGTGAAACATCCGTGGCAACTCACGAGTCCCGAAGCGGCCAAGAGATGTTTCAGGTTCCGGGGTGTCGCTGCTCGCTCCATGAGCGTTAGGAAGCAGAGATCGCTGAGAAGCTCAGAGCACGCGGAGGATGGATTTTTTCTCATGCACACCCCTTTAGCTCTGCGGTCTTTGCGCTGCTCTGCGTCCTGTTTAAAGTCGTTTGATGGATTTGATGATGATGTCCTGCTTGGGGGCATCCTGCATCACGGCATCGCGGGCGGCCGTGGGCTGCTCGGCGATCTTGTTGACCACATCCATGCCCGCAACCACCTTGCCGAATACCGTGTAACCCCAGCCTTTGTTGTCCTTGCTGCGGAAGTTGAGGAACTTGTTGTTCTTGTGATTGATGAAGAACTGGGCCGTGGCCGAGTGCGGGTCCGAGGTGCGCGCCATGGCGACGCTGTACTTGTCGTTCTTCAAACCGTTGTCGGCCTCGTTGCGCACGGGGCCATAGGTCTTTTTCTTGGTCAGGTCCGGGGTGTAGCCGCCGCCCTGGATCATGAAGTCGTAGATCACCCGATGAAAAATGGTGCCGTTGTAAAAGCCCTCATCGACGTAGCGGAGGAAGTTTTCCACGGTCTTGGGGGCCTTGGCGGCATCCAACTCCAGGGTGATCTCACCCAGGCTGGTCTCCATCAGCACCTTGACCGGCGCCGCCAACAGGCTGGAACTGAGGCCGAGACAGAGACAACTGACGACAAGCAAGCGATGCAGGAACGGGTTCAAGGTCGGACTCCTCTGGGTATCAATAATCTGGCCCGCCATCATACTTGCTGGCGCCGGCGGGGCAAAATCGGATGTCTCGCTGGGCACTGGCGGCCGCCGGCTGCTATGATTTCCGCCTCTTAACTGCATACTCCCTCTCCCCTTGAGGGGAGAGGGGCTTAACCGCCTGAGTGGTTACTCTGCCTCTTAAAAAATTGATTACCGACACCATGCTGAACATCTATAACGACCTGAGCAACGCCAAGGAGCCCTTCGTTCCCCTGACCCCGGAGCAGGTGTCCATGTACGTCTGTGGCATGACCGTGTATGACTACTGCCATCTGGGCCACGCCCGGGTGATGGTGGTGTTTGACGTGGTCTATCGCTACCTCAAATACCTAGGCTACCGGGTCAACTACATCCGCAACATCACCGACATCGACGACAAGATCATCCAGCGCGCCAACGCCAACGGCGAGCCCTTCCTGCAGCTGACCGAGCGTTTTATCCAGGCCATGCGCGAAGATGCCGCAGCGCTTGCGGTACTGCCGCCGGATGCCGAGCCCAAGGCGACGGATCATCTGCCGCAGATCATCGCCATGGTCCAGCGCCTGATCGAACGCGGCCATGCCTATGTGGCGGCCAACGGCGACGTCTATTACCGGGTGCGCAGCTTTGCCGACTACGGCAAGCTTTCGGGCAAGTCGATCGACGATCTCGAATCCGGCGCCCGGGTCGAGCCCGGCGAGGCCAAGCAAGACCCCCTGGACTTCGCCCTGTGGAAAGCCGCCAAGCCCGGCGAGCCCTTCTGGGAGTCCCCCTGGGGTCAAGGTCGACCGGGCTGGCACATCGAATGCTCGGCCATGTCCACCCAAGCCCTGGGAGACACCTTCGATATCCACGGTGGCGGCGCCGACCTGACCTTCCCCCATCACGAAAACGAAATCGCCCAATCCGAGGGGGCCACCGGCCATCCCTTTGTGCGCTACTGGATGCACAACGGCTTTGTCCGCATCAACGACGAGAAAATGTCCAAATCCCTGGGCAATTTCTTCACCGTGCGCGAGGTACTGCAACGCTACCGCGCCGAGGAAGTGCGCTACTTCATCCTCGGCAGCCAGTACCGCAGCCCGCTCAATTACGCCGAAGAGCACCTGGATCACGCCCGCGCCGCCCTCAGCCGGCTCTACACCGCTTTGCGCGGCCTGCCGCCAGTTGCAGATCAGACACCACCGGCCAGCAGCAGCTTCACTGAACGCTTCCGCGCCGCCATGGATGATGACTTCAACACCCCCGAGGCCCTGGCGGTGCTGTTCGATCTGGTGCGCGAAATCAACCGCGCCAAGGCCGAGCAACCGCAGCAGGCGGCGGCCCTGGCGGCTGAACTGCGCCAGCTCGGCGGGGTGCTCGGCATTCTCCAGGCCGATGCCGAGGCCTATCTGCGTGCGGCCGATCCGGGCACCACGGATGGCCTGAGCGATAGCGAGATCGAGGCGCTGATCACCCAGCGCAATGCCGCCCGCGTCGCCAAGGACTGGGCCGAGGCCGACCGCATCCGCGACCTGTTCAAGCAGCAGGGCATAGTCCTCGAAGACGCCAGCGGCGGCACCGGCTGGCGCCGACAATGAGGCTGCTGGGCCACGACGGATTCAGGCTATAATCCGCCGCCCTTTTGCGACCAGGGAACCGAGCGGCCTGAGCTCCGGTCCTCTGGCTAGTGTGATCAGTGTGAAAATTCAAAGATTTTGCCTAACTGCTCGCCCCATGATCGTTAGTAGCTAGAGTTTGAAAAGATTTTGCGGAGATTCCGATGTTGAAACAGCTATCCATGATGTTTTCCCTGGGCCTGGCGGCCCTGTTGCTGACACCCGCGGCCAGCGCCGCCTATGGTCAAAGCATCTGCAAGCAGGAAGGCTACAAGTGCGTCAAGGTCAAGAAGGGCGACAGCTGGCAGAAGCTGTTTCCCAACAGCGCCCAGCGCGATCTGGTGATGCGCCTGAACCGGGTCAACACCCAGCTGCGCCCGGGCAAGGTCATCGCCGTGCCCAAGGACCTGGCCAAGCTCAGCATCATTGACATAGCCCCCTTCCCGGCGGAGATTCAATCCCCCCGCCGCAGCACTGTGGTGGTGGATCAGAAACAGCTGGCCTGGGGCGCCTACAGCGCCGATGGCCTCCTGCTCAAATGGGGCCCGATGTCCGCCGGCAAGGAGTGGTGCGCGGACATCAAGGAAAAATGCCACACCCCCGCCGGCAAGTACGTCACCTTCCGCAAGGAGGGCGAGGAGTGCAAGTCCAGCCAGTTCCCGGTAGAGAAGGAAGGCGGTGGCGCGCCCATGCCCTACTGTGTCTTCTTCAACGGCGGCATCGCCTTTCACGGCTCGGACACGGTGCCCGGCTACAACGCCAGCCACGGCTGTGTGCGCATGTACACCGAAGATGCGCGCTGGCTGAACACCGAGTTCGTCGAACTCGGCCGCACCCAGGTGCTGGTGGATACCCAGCTGCCCAAGGCCAAGCCGGCCTCCTCTGCCCCCGCCTCGGCCTGGAATAACCAGGCCGGCTACAGGGCCGGCGGCATCGACAGCTTCGCCTGGCATTGATCGGCATGACGGATTGCCCAGCGCAGGGGATAAATTCATGAGCCAGGCCGATGTGCTGGTGGTCGGCGGCGGTATCCTCGGCATGCTCAGCGCCCGCGAGCTCAGGCTTGCCGGCGCCCGGGTGACCCTGCTGGAGCGGGGTCAGACCGGCCGCGAATCCACCTGGGCCGGCGGCGGCATCCTCTCACCCCTCTATCCCTGGCGCTATGCCCCGGCAGTGACCCGCCTGGCCAGCTGGGGGCAGGCGCGCTATCCCCAGCTCTGTGCCGAGCTGACCGAGTCCACCGGCATCTCGCCGCAATGGAAGCCCGATGGCCTGCTGATCCTGGATACCGAGGAGCAACAACAGGCCCTGGACTGGGCCCGTCGCTTCGAGCGGCCGCTGCGCCTGATCGAAGAGCACGAAATCAGCCAGCTGGAACCGGCCCTGGCCAATCCGCCCGAGCAGGCCCTCTGGCTGGAGACTATCGCCCAGGTACGCAATCCGCGCATGGCCAAGTCCCTGCGCGCCGAACTTGCGCGCCTGGGGGTGGACATCCGCGAGCAGACGCCGATGCAATCCCTGCTGCTGGAAGGCGATCGGGTAACCGGCGTCAAGACCCCGACAGCAGACTTCCACGCCGATCAGGTGTTACTCTGCGCCGGCGCCTGGACCGGTCAGCTGATTGACGCGGCGCTGCAGCAACCGCCAATACGGCCGGTGCGCGGGCAGATGATCCTGTTTCGCGCCCAGCCTGCTACCCTGCAACGTATCTGCCTGTTTGATGGGCATTATTGCATCGCTCGCGAGGACGGCCGGGTACTTATGGGCAGTACCCTGGAAGAGGTCGGCTTTGACAAGTCCACCACCGCAACGGCTCGCGCTGAACTGCAGCAGCGCGCGCTGGCGCGCTTTCCCTGCCTCGCCCAGGCGCCAATCGAGCACCACTGGGCCGGGCTGCGCCCGGGCTCGCCCGAAGGCATACCCACCATCAGCGCCCATCCGCAGCTGCAGGGGCTCTACATCAACACCGGCCACTACCGCAACGGCGTGGTGCTGGGCCTGGCCTCGGCGCGACTGGCAGCGGACCTGCTGCTCGGCCGCGAGCCCATTCTGGCGGCTGAAGACTATGTGCTGAACTAGGAGCCTGTCGGGTTTAGGATGGCTCCTACTGCGCCGGTGGGAAGAACGGCTCAAATTTCCCCGATTTTTCGTTGCG
>JADGBD010000074.1 GCA_015231665.1 Gammaproteobacteria bacterium | reverse complement strand
ATGCGTTTTATCGGTTATCTGTTGCTCTTTGGCCTGCTGGCGGTGCTCTTGGTCGCCGCCGCTGGCTTCTATCAGGCGCGGGAATTTCTCCAGACCCCGCTGAACTTGCCGGCCGAGGGCAGGGTGGTGAATATCCCGCCGGGCGCATCCCTGCGCAGCATAGGTCGTGATCTCGAAGCCCAGGGCTTGCTCAGCAGCGAGCTGATGCTCTACGCCTTCGCCCGCCTGAACCAGCGCGCCAACCGGATTCAGGCCGGTGAATTTCTCTTGCCCCAGGGTACGCGACCTGAGGGGCTGCTGGATATCCTTGAGAAGGGCAGTCCGGTGCAGTACCAGCTGGCCCTGATTGAAGGCTGGAATTTCCAGCAGGTGCTGGCGGCGGTGCGTGCCGACCCCGTGCTGGAGCAGACCCTGCAGGGCCTGGATGCGGCGCAAATCATGCAACGCCTGGGTCGACCCGGTGAGCATCCCGAGGGGCGCTTCTTTCCGGATACCTACAGCTTCAGTCGCGGCGCCAGCGACCTCGAATTTCTCCGCCGCAGCTATCAGCGCATGAGCCAGGAGCTGGAGCGGCTCTGGCCCCAGCGCAGTGCCGATGTGCCGCTGAAGGAACCCTATGAGGCGCTGATTCTCGCCTCGATCATCGAAAAAGAAACCGGCGCTGCCGAAGAGCGGCCGGAGATTGCCGGGGTATTCAGTCGTCGCCTGAACAAGGGTATGCGCCTGCAGACCGACCCCACGGTCATCTACGGCATGGGCGCGGCCTACGACGGTAACATCCGCCGGCAGGACCTGAAGACCGATACCCCGTACAATACCTACACCCGCAGCGGCCTGCCGCCCACGCCCATCTGCATGCCAGGCCAGGCGGCGCTGGAGGCGGCGCTCAACCCCAAGCCCGGCGATAGCCTCTACTTCGTCGCCCGCGGCGATGGCAGCGGCACCCATGTGTTCTCCAGCAACCTCAAGGATCACAACAAGGCAGTGCGGGAACATCAATTGAAGAAGTAGCGGTCAGCCGCCAGCAATTGTAGCCTGGATGTAGCGAAGCGAAATCCGGGGCGGCATTACCCATTGGCAATCCCGGATTCTTCGCACTTCATCCGGGCTACACCTTATCTGTGATAATCGGCGCAATCTGCGGTTTATAGAATGAGCGGAAAATTCATCACCATCGAAGGCATTGAGGGGGCGGGCAAGAGCACCTGCATGGCCTTCTTGCGCCAGCGGATCGAGCAGCGCGGTCTGGCGGTGGTGGAAACCCGCGAGCCCGGTGGCACGCCTCTGGGCGAAGACCTGCGCGCCCTGTTGCTGGGCCACAAACACCAGGGCATGAGTGCTGAGGCGGAATTGCTGCTGATGTTTGCCGCGCGCGCCGAGCATCTGCAGCAGCGGATCAAGCCTGCCTTGGCCCGAGGCGACTGGGTGCTGTGCGATCGCTTCACCGATGCCACTTACGCTTATCAGGGCGCTGGCCGCACCCTCTCGGCGGAGCGGGTGGCGCAGATCGAGGACTGGGTGCAGGGGCCGCTGCGACCTGATATCACCCTGTTGCTGGACATCCCGGTGGAGCTGGGACTGGAGCGCGCCGGCAAGCGCTCCGCGCCGGATCGGTTTGAAGCCGAATCCCTGGGCTTTTTTCGGGCCGTGCGTCAGGCCTACCTGGACATAGCCGCCGCCCAGCCCGAGCGGGTCAAGCGGGTGGATGCCAGCCTGGGGCTGGAGCAGGTGCAGGCGCAGCTGGCCGGCTTCATCGACCCCCTCTTGGCGGTGGCGGGATGAAGGTCTTTCTCCCCTGGCAGGCGCAGCAGTGGCAGCAGTTGCAGCGGGCGCGGGAGCAGGGGCGCATGCCTCACGCCCTGCTGCTCAGCGGTGCGGCCAAGACCGGCAAGCGCCAGTTTGCCGAGGCCCTGGGGCAGAGTCTGCTCTGCGTCTCGCCCCGGCCCGAGCATCTGGCCTGCGGCGAATGTCCCAGCTGTCGCCTGATCCTGGGCGGCACCCATGCCGATCTGGCCTTTCTGGAGCCGGAGGAGCCGGGCAAGCAGCTGAAGATCGACGCCATTCGCGAATTCACCGGCAGCGAGGCGCTGTCCAGTCAGCGCGGCGGGTTCAAGATCCGCATCATCGACCCGGCCGATGCGATGAACCGGGCCGCCGCCAACGCTCTGCTCAAGACCCTGGAGGAGCCCAGCCCCAACAGCCTGTTGCTGTTGATCAGCGCGCAGCCCGGGCTGTTGCCGGCGACCATCCGCAGCCGCTGCCAGCAGATCAACTTCCCCCTGCCGGAGACCGAGCAGGCCCTGGCCTGGCTTGGCGAACAGGCTGCTGAAGACTGGCGCACCCTGCTGTCGGTGGCTGCGGGAGCGCCGCTCAAGGCCCTGGAATTGGCAGCCGAAGGGGTCATGGCCCAGCGTTCGAGCCTGCTGGAGGAGTTGCTCGCCCTGCTCGCCGGCAGGGCCGACCCGATCGAGCTGGCAGAGGCCTGGAGCAAGCGCGATGTGGAGCAGCTGCTCGGCTGGCTCGCCAGTCTGCTGATGGACCTGATGCGTCTGCAACTGGCCGTTGAGGCGAGCCTGTTCAATCCCGACCAGCTGGCACGCCTGCGCCCCCTGGCCCAGAGCAAAAGCGCGCGCCATTGGCATCAGGCGATGCAGCAGCTGATTGAAGTGCGCAAGTCAATTACCAGTCAACTGAACTTGCAGTTACAATTGGAGCGCTTGCTGATCAGCCTGGTCGGCGTATCGAACCATCCATAGCTCCAACCTGGAGGAGGCGAGACCATGAGTATGCCTGGAGGTCAAAAGGGGATTCTGTCATTGAGCATCAAGGACAAGAATGCCCTCTACGCAGCCTATATGCCCTTTGTCAAAAACGGCGGTCTGTTCATCCCCACCACCAAACGCTATCAGCTGGGGGAAGAGGTGTTCATGCTGCTGTCGCTGATGGAAGAGGCCGAGCGCATCCCGGTGGCGGGCAAGGTGGTCTGGATCACCCCGGTGGGCGCCGAGGGCAATCGCTCCCACGGCATAGGGGTGCAGTTCGGTGAGCAGGACGAGGGCAGCGCCCGCAACAAGATCGAAGGCTACCTTGCTGGGGCACTGCAGGCCGAGCGGCCGACGCACACTATGTAAAGTTTGAAGGGTGGGAGTTAAGTTTGAAGTGTGAAGTGGGTCGAACTCACCAATTTATTCAATCTCTGCGATCTCTGCGCTTCTCAGCGACCTCTGCGTCCTTTTTGCCGGATAGGTAAATCCCATGTTCACTGATTCCCACTGCCACCTGGATCGGGTCGATCTCAAGCCCTATGCCGGCGATTTCTCCGCCTTTCTGCAGCAGACCCGCGAGGCTGGGGTAGGGCGCATGCTCTGCGTCAGTATTGATCTGGATCGCTATCCGGGCATGTTGCGTCTGGTGGAAGGGGAGGATGACATCTTCGTCTCCGTTGGCGTGCATCCCAACGAGCCCGACCGGCGCACGCCGGAGCCGGAAGAACTGGTGGAGCTGGCCTGCCATGGCCAGAACGTCGCCATTGGCGAGACCGGGCTGGATTATTTTCACAGCAAGGGCGATCTGGAGTGGCAGCAGCAGCGCTTCCGCAACCATATCCGCGCCGCCAAACTCTGCGCCAAGCCGTTGATCATCCACACCCGCGAAGCCCGCGAGGACACCATCAGAATCATGCGCGAGGAGGGCGCGGAGCAGGTCGGCGGGGTGATGCACTGCTTCACCGAGAACTGGGAAATGGCCGAGCAGGCGCTGGAGATGGGCTTTTACATCTCCTTCTCCGGCATAGTCACCTTCAAGACCGCCGAAGACCTGCGCGAAACCGCCAAGCGCGTACCCCTGGAGCGCATCCTCATCGAGACCGACTGCCCCTACCTGGCGCCGGTACCCCACCGCGGCAAGCCCAACGAGCCCAGATATGTCTCCCTGGTCGCCCAATGCCTAGCAAACCTAAGAGACATGCCCGTGGAAGACATGGCTGAGCTGACTAATGAGAACTTTGCGAGGCTGTTTTTAAAAGTTTGAAGTGTGAAGTTTGAAGTGTGAAGTGCGGTCGCCTTCGGCGTTTTTTTTAAAAATACGCGCGAAGCGCACATCACTTCAAACTTCTAACTTCACCCTTCAAACTTTATTTTTCCTTGTGCCTTTTCAAGTGTGCTTTGAGGTGGCTGCAGATCTGCTTGAGCACCTCCACCCGGGCGTAGCTTTTGTCGTTGCTGGGGATGATGATCCAGGGTGCCAGCTGGGTGCTGGTGCGCACCACCATTTCGTTCACCGCGTGCTTGTACTCGTCCCATTTTTCGCGGTTGCGCCAGTCTTCCTCGGTGATCTTGTGGGCCTTGTAGGGCACCTGTTCTCGCTCTTTGAAGCGGCGTAGCTGTTCGTCCTGGTCGATGTGCAGCCAGAATTTGAGCACCAGGGTGCCGTTGTCGATCAGCTGGCCTTCAAAGTCGTTGATCTCGTTATAGGCCCGGCGCCATTCGTGCTCGCTGGCAAAGCCTTCTACCCGCTCCACCAGCACCCGGCCGTACCAGGAACGGTCGAAGATGCTGATGCGCCCGGCCGCGGGCACATGCCGCCAAAAGCGCCAGAGGTACTGATGCGCCCGTTCCTCATCGGTGGGCGCGGCGATGGAGATGTAGCGATAGAGGCGGGCGTCGATGGCGCTGGTGAAGCGGCGGATAGCGCCGCCCTTGCCGCCGGCATCCCAGCCCTCGAACACCAGCACCGTTGCCAGCTTGCGGTTGTAGGCCTCCCACACCAGTTCGTTGGCCTCGACCTGCAGGGCTGCCAGCTGCTTGCGGTAGTCGTCGCGGCTGAGGCTCTTGCTCAGGTCAACCCGATCCAGAATGGTGGTCTGGGCCTCGGCGGAAAGCGGTGCATCAGGCTCGGCGTTGGGGTTGTCGCTGCTGACTACCGGCTTCTCACAGGACTCGGCCAGCCGCTTGCGGGCGACGTTGAGCAGGGTGCGGGCGGTGGTCAGGTCGCGGTAGCGGCGGTCGCTGGCCTCGATGATGTACCAGGGGGCGAAGCCGTAATCGGTGTGGCGGATCAGGCGCTCGGCGATCTGCTCGAATTCTTCGTAATGCTGGCTGAACTGCTTTTTCTTCGGCAGCATTTTCCAGCGACTGCGGTCATCCCGAGAGAGTTCCTTGAGGCGGTTGTGCTGGTCCTTTGCATCCATGTGGTACCAGAACTTCAGCAGGGCGCCGTGCTCGGAGAGCATCCGCTCGATGCCGGCAATGCGGCGAAACTCCTCGTTCATCCGCTCGTCGTCCCAGTTACCCAACACCCGCTCCTCGATGGGCTTCTGGTACCAGCCACCGAAGAAGATGGCGATCTGGCCCCTGGGGGGCAGCTTGCGCCAGAAGCGCCAGAAGTGGGGGTGATCACGCTCTTCGTCGCTTTCCTCCCAGAAGGCGTAGGTGGCGATGCCGCGGGCATCCATCCATTCGTTCAGGCGATTGACTACCTCGCCCTTGCCGGCACCCTCGACCCCGGCGATGAGAATGATAATCTTGGTCTTGCCGTTTTCCCTGAGGGCCCGCTGCATTTCCAGGAGATCGGTGCGCAGATCGGTTTCCTGTTGCTTGAAATCTTCCTTGGATACCTTGCGCTGGAGTTTTGCCGCTTCAAACATGCTGATTTCCTCTTTCCCGCCGTGGTGGTAACAAGAACGCAATCTTAGACCCTATTTTCGATCAGGACAAAATTCATCGGTCAAATGCCCCAGCCACCGCGGCAATGGCCTGAAATCGACAAAAAAATTGTTGCCTATTGGGATGGATATATAATCACTGCATGAACAAACCGCCGATTCTGCTGGTCGATGACGAACCCACCACGCTCGCCACCATGAGCAGAATTCTCTCGCCCCTCTATCAGGTGCGCATTGCCAACTCGGGCGAGCGCGCCCTTGAGGTGGTGATGACCAAGCCCCGCCCCGAGCTGATTTTGCTGGATGTGGTGATGCCGCACCTGAGCGGCTTTGATGTGCTGCAGATTCTCCAGCGCAACCCCGCCACCCAAGACATCCCGGTGCTCTTTGTCACCTCCATGGAAGGGCAGGAGGACGAGGAGCACGGCTTTGCCCTGGGCGCGGTGGATTATCTGTCCAAGCCGATCAAGCCGGCGATATTGCTGGCGCGGGTGAAGAATCACCTGACCCTGAAGCACGCCCTGGATTTCCTCCACGACAAGAATCTGTTTCTCGAAGCCGAGATTGGCCGGCGCATGCAGGAGAACCTGGTGGTGCAGGACGCCAGCATCCGCGCCCTGGCCCATCTCGCCGAAATCCGTGACCCCGAGACTGGGGAGCACATCCTGCGCACCCAGAACTATGTGCGCATCCTCTCCCACAAGCTGCGCGACCATCCCCGCTTCAGCCATGCCATGCACAACGGCTTCATCGACATGCTGGCCAAATCCGCGCCCCTGCACGACATCGGCAAGGTCGGCATCCCCGATCAAATCCTGCTCAAGCCGGGCAAGCTGACCCCGGCGGAATACGATGCGATGAAGATGCACACCCTGTTCGGTGCCCAGGCTATCGAAGAGGCCGAGCGCGACATCGAAAAGCCGGTAGCCTTTCTCGGCCTGGCCAAGGAGGTGGCGCGCTGGCATCACGAGCGCTGGGATGGCAGGGGTTATCCGGATCGCCTCGCTGGCGACAGCATCCCGGTATCGGCGCGGCTGATGGCGGTGGCGGATGTGTTCGACGCCCTCATCTCCAAGCGCAGCTACAAACCGGCGATGGAGTTTAGCGAGGCCCGTGACATCATCCTTGCCGAGCGCGGCAGCCACTTCGACCCCGATGTCGCCGATGCCTTCTCCAGCTGTTTTGAGCAGTTCGTCGAAACCGCACGTTGTTACAGAGACAAAGGCGTGAAAGCATGAATGGGCTGATGCCGGACCCGTCCTACCGGCGGGAGCTGTTTAGCGCCTCGATTCTCCTCGGCAGCCTGCTGGCGATCCTCCTGCTGGCCATGTTCCTGCCGAGCATTCCCGGTACCAAAGGCATCGCCAGCTACGTGCCCCTGCACAGCCTGCTGGAGATGCTCGCCATCGGCATGGCAATGCTGATCGTCGCCGTCGGCTGGGATGCACAGCGGCCGCAGCTGCCGGCCAATGTGGTGATCCTCAGCAGCGCCTTCGCCGGGGTTGCCCTGCTGGATTTCAGCCACACCATCTCATATTCGGGCATGTCGGATTTCGTCACCCCCAGCGGTGCGGAAAAGGCCATCTACTTCTGGCTCAGTGCCCGCTTGCTCGCCGCCCTGGCCTTGCTGCTGGTGGCACTGCGGCCCTGGCGTGAGGGCCTCGGCGCGCGCTCGCGCAACCTGCTGTGGCTGGTGGTGCTGCTGGCCTGCCTGCCGATTCACGGATTCGTGCTGTTCCGTCCGGACTGGCTGCCGACGGTCTTCGTTGCCGGTGAGGGTCTGACGCCGTTCAAGATTTACAGCGAATACCTGATCATCGGCCTCTATCTGGCGGCCGCGCTGTTGTTCTGGCGGCGCATGGCCGCACCCCAGGTATTCAATGCGCCGGCCCTGTTCATTGCCGTGAGCATCATGGCGATGAGCGAGTTTTTCTTCACCCTCTATGCCGATGTCACCGACATCTACAATCTGCTTGGCCATCTCTACAAGGTCCTGGCCTATTACTTTCTCTATCGCGCCCTGTTCGTCGAGATGGTCACCCGGCCCTATGCCGAGCTGCACAGTTCCCAGCAGCGGCTCGAATCCATTCTCGGTGCGATCCCGGACATGCTGTTCGAGCTGGACCGGCAGGGCCGGGTCTATGCCTGTCATGCCGGCATGAATCGCGATTCAGTCCTCTCCTGTGCCGAGCTGGCGGACCGGCGGCTGGATCAAATCCTGCCCGCCGAGGTGGTGGCCAGCCTGGAGCGTGGCCTGGAGGAGGCGGACAGCCAGGGCTTTGGCCGCGGTCGTTTTGCCCTGGACTCAGCCCAGGGGAGCAGGCATTTCGCCTTCACCCTGGCGAAGAACTCCCGCACCGGCGCCGGTCAGCCGGCCCGCTTTATCGTCCTCTGTCGCGACATTACCGAGATCAAGGCCTATGAGGACGAGCTGCAGCTGCTCGCCCATCGCGCCCAGGCCCTGCTGGAGCTGCCCCACACTGCCCGCCATGTGGAGGGTACCGAGTTTCTCCAGCATGCCCTGGAGATGGCTGAGGAACTGACCGGCAGTCAGATTTCCTTTGCCCATTTCATCGATGAGGACCAGGAACACATCGAGCTGATCACCTGGTCCAAGCGCACCCTGGAGCATTACTGCCACGCCGTGCATGAGCGCCATTACCCGGTAAGCCAGGCCGGCATCTGGGCCGATGCCTTGCGCATCCGCCAGCCGGTGGTGTTCAACGACTACAGCCATGCCCCGGACCGGCGCGGCCTGCCCCAGGGTCATTCGGAGGTGCATCGGCTGATCTCGGTGCCGGTGATCGATCGCGGTCGGGTGGTGATGATCGTCGGCGTCGGTAACAAGGCTAGCGACTACAGCGATATCGACGTCCAGACCCTGGAGTTGCTGGCCAACGAGATGTGGCAGATCGCCAATCGCACCCGTGATGAAAAGCAGT
>JADGBD010000073.1:5201-8636 GCA_015231665.1 Gammaproteobacteria bacterium | reverse complement strand
GCCGGAATGCCGCAAAAGAGCGGGAAAAGATCGCCCCGGCCATAGGTTTGCTGGAAGGGATCATCGGCAAGACCACCGGCACCTCTGCCGATCAACCGCGCAATCAGGCCACTGGCGACCCCGGCCAGCTGGATTGTGTCGCCGAATCGCGCAATACCCAGGCCTATCTCAAGGCCCTGCAAGCCCGCGGCTGGCTGAGGTTTCACCGAGTGGTGGAGCGGGTCAAGCGGGCGCCGCTGTTCATCGACACCCACTGGACCGCGGTGATCGAGGAAAAATCCACCGCCAAGGGTAAGAGCGAGCGCTTTGCCGTGGACTCCTGGTTTCGTGCCAACGGTGAACCAGCGGTGGTGATGCCCCTGGCGGACTGGTTGGCTAAAAAGGAAACTGAGTGAGCGGCATTGCGGGATCCGAGCCTGATTCGATAGCGCCGGTGGTGTTTCTCATGGGGCCGACGGCTTCGGGCAAGACCGAGCTGGCGCTGGAGCTGGCCGAACGCTGCCGGGGCGAGATCATCAGCGTCGATTCGGCTCTGGTCTATCGCGGCATGAACATTGGTACAGCCAAGCCCGATGCGGCCAGTCGGGCGCGGGTGGCGCATCATCTGATCGATATCCGGGACCCCGCTGAGGCCTATTCGGCGGCGGATTTCCGTGCCGATGCCCTGGAATTGATTGATCAAATTCAGCGCCGCGGCCGCCTGCCCCTGCTGGTGGGCGGCACCATGCTCTACTTTCGTGCCCTGGAGTTTGGCCTGGCGCCCATGCCCTCGGCCGATGCGCCCCTGCGCCAGCGCCTGGCCGTTGAACTGAGCCAGCTGGGCGCGGCGGCGCTGCATCGGCGGCTGGCCGGGGTGGACCCGGCGGCCGCGGCGCGGATTCATCCCAACGACCCCCAGCGTCTGCTGCGGGCGCTGGAGGTGTTCGAGCTGACCGGTCGGCCCCTCAGCGAGATCCAGGAGCAGACCGCAGCGCCCTTGCCCTTCCGGCCCCTGCGCCTGGTGCAGGCACCCTTCAGCCGCGAGGTGCTGCGCCAGCGTATCCAGCAGCGTTTTCTGCAGATGCTGGAGCAGGGTTTCGAGGCAGAAGTCCGCGCACTCTGGGGGCGCGGTGATCTGCATGCGGAGATGCCGTCGATGCGCGCGGTGGGCTATCGGCAGATGCTCATGTACCTGCGCGGCGAGATCGACCGGCCGCGGCTGATCGAACTGGCGGTGACCGCCACCCGTCAGCTGGCCAAGCGGCAGCTGACCTGGCTGCGCAGCTATCACGAGTTGAACTGGCTTGATCCGGACGACCCCTTGGGGCAGGCTTTGGCCCTGCTGAGCGCTGCGGGTTGGTCAGCGGCCGCTTGAAATCTGCGCCGAATCCTGTATACAAAGCTGCTGAAGCAAGACGCCGCGAAGGATTTTCGAGGTGATGCAGCATTTGCGCATTTTCTCTGGTCCAACCCGGTGGCCAATCGGCGAAACAGAGCAACTACAACAACAGAAGAACAAGGAGCCACTCATGTCGAGCAAGGGGCAAAACCTGCAAGATCCTTTTTTGAATACCCTGAGAAAAGAACGGATTCCGGTGTCCATTTACCTGGTCAATGGCATCAAATTGCAGGGTCAGATCGATTCCTTCGATCAGTTTGTCGTACTGTTGAAAAACAGCATCAGCCAGATGGTCTACAAGCACGCCATCTCCACGGTGGTGCCCTCGCGCCCGGTGCGCATGCCGCACAACGGTGAGGGTGATGACGGAGAGGCCGACCACAGCTGATGGCGAGCTTGCGTCCGCTGGACGGTTTTTCGTTTGTTTGAGCGCCCGCCGACTGGCGAACGCGCCCTGCTGGTGCACATCGGCATAGGCAGCGCGGCAGATCAGGAGCAGATCAGCGAATTTCGCCATCTGGTGCAATCGGCTGGGGCCGAGATTGTCGATTTCATCACCGCCCAGCGCCAAAGCCCGGACCCGCGCTACTTCGCTGGGGCCGGCAAGGTGGATGAGATCGCCGAGCGGGTGGCCATGGATGAGGCCGATCTGGTGATCTTCGACAACCCCCTCTCTCCCAGCCAGGAGCGCAACCTGGAAAAGCGCCTGCAGTGCCGGGTGCTGGATCGCACCGGGCTGATCCTGGATGTCTTCGCCCAGCGCGCGCGCACCTTCGAGGGCATGCTGCAGGTGGAACTGGCCCAGCTGGGCCATCTGTCCACCCGGCTGGTGCGTGGCTGGACCCACCTGGAGCGACAGAAGGGCGGCATCGGCCTGCGCGGACCCGGGGAAACCCAGCTGGAGACCGACCGCCGCCTGCTCGGCAAGCGCATCAGCCTGCTCCACGAGCGCCTGGCCAAGGTGGGCCGCCAGCGTGAGCAGGGCCGGCGCTCGCGCAAGAAGGCGCAGCTGCCGACCATCTCCCTGGTGGGCTACACCAACGCCGGCAAATCCACCCTGTTCAATCGCCTCACCGCGGCAGAGGTCTACGCCGCCGACCAGCTCTTCGCCACCCTCGATCCGACCCTCAGGCGCATACCCCTGGGGCAAGGTCATGCGGTGCTGGCGGATACCGTCGGCTTTATCTCCCACCTGCCTCACGAGCTGGTGGCGGCCTTCCGCTCCACCCTGCAGGAGACGGTGGAGGCAGACCTGCTGCTGCACGTGGTGGATGCCGCCAATCCGGCGCGGGAGCATCAGATCGCCGAGGTGGAGTCGGTGCTGGAGCAGATCGGTGCCGGTGAGGTGCCGCAGATTCGCCTGTTCAACAAAATCGACCAGATGGACGGGGTCGTGCCGCGCATTGACCGGGATGATAGCGGCGAGGTCAGCCGGGTCTGGCTCTCGGCCCAGCAGGGGCAGGGGATCGAAGAGTTGTTTCAGGTGCTGGCGGAGCGCTTTGCCGATTTTGGCGGCGAGCATTGTTTTCATCTGCCGGCGACGGCGGGGCGCCTGCGCGCCCTGCTCTACGCCAGCGGTCGGGTCTTGGCGGAACGCCAGGGCGAGGAGGGCGGGCTGGAATTGGATGTGCGTCTCTCCAGCAAGGTCCTGCAGCAATTGCTCAAACGGGAGCCGGAGCTGGCAGCGGCCCTGCGCCCGGACGAGGCCCCGCTGGAGCCCGAGCTGGAAGCGGAGCAACCCTGGCATCCTTGCGATTGAGGGGGGTGCCGGTGGCAATGGCGGCGGAAATGGGTTCGCCTTTACCTGCCGGAGCGGCTAAAATGCCGAACCTTATCTTCATGGAACGGACTAAGTGCCGTTCTTTTTTCGGGCGACTTGATCGCCCCATGCTAGTGACAAAGCTACGGAGTTGACCATGGCCTGGAATGAACCGGGTAATAACAAAGACCCCTGGGGCGGGCGGCCCAACGGTGACGGCCCGCCTGACCTGGATGAAGTGGTGAAGGACCTGCAGCGCAAGCTCGGTGGCCTCTTTGGTGGCAAGGGTGGCGGCAAC
>JADGBD010000073.1:0-5101 GCA_015231665.1 Gammaproteobacteria bacterium | reverse complement strand
GCGGCAACCCCGGTGGCGAAGGCGGCCAATCCGGCGGCCCCGAGCTGTCCGGCAAGCTGGTGGGCCTGATCCTCGGCGTGGTCGGGCTGATCTGGCTGGCCAGCGGCATCTATATCATCGAACCGGCCGAGCGCGGCATAGTCCTCCAGTTCGGTGCCTTCCAGAAGGTCACGGATCCCGGCCCCAACTGGCACATACCCTTTCCGGTGGAATCCGTGGTCAAGATCAACGTCGATCAGCTGCGCTCCCTGCGCCACAAGGCGATGATGCTGACCCGGGATGAGAACATCGTCGATGTGGAGCTGACGGTGCAGTCGCGCATTGAGGACGCCGCCGACTACCTGTTCCAGGATCGCGACCCGGACAAGACCATTCAGGACGCCACCGAATCGGCGGTACGTGAGGTGGTGGGCAAGAACAAGCTCGACTTCATCCTCACCGAAGGCCGTAGCGTCATCGCCACCCAGATTCAGGATTCGATCCAGGCCCTGCTGACCCAATACAAGACCGGTCTGGTGGTGACCAGTGTCAACATGCAGCCGGCCAAGCCGCCGGAAGCGGTCAAGGCCTCCTTTGATGACGCAATCAAGGCGCGTGAGGACAAGGAGCGCCAGGAGAACGAGGCCCAGGCCTACGCCAACGAAGTGGTGCCCAAGGCCCGCGGTGCTGCGGCCCGCCGGCTGGCGGATGCCAGCGCCTACCGCGATCAACGCATCGCCGAGGCGGAGGGTGAGGCCGATCGCTTCAGCGCCGTGCTCACCGCCTATGAGAAGGCACCGAAGGTGACCCGTGAACGCCTCTATCTGGAAACGGTTGAAGCGGTGATGAGCGATACCGGCAAGGTGATTCTGGATGTGAAAAACGGCAACAACCTCACCTATCTGCCGATCGATCGCATCATTGATAGCAACCGTCAGGCCGCCAGCAGCAAAAACCAGGCGGCGGGCATGAGCATGCCCACTGCCCAGATTGAGCTGGAGCGTCCGCTGCGTGAAGACGTGCGCGGCAGGAGGGAAAGATAATGGATAGCAAGATGAAGCTGCCAATTCTGCTGGTAGCCCTGGGCTTTGCCGCCTATTCCTTCACCTTCGTGGTCTACGAATGGGAATCGGCGATCAAACTGCGGCTGGGTGAAATCGTCGCCACCGACTACAAGCCGGGTCTGCATTTCAAGATCCCCGGGGTCAATAACATCATCAAGGTGGACAAGCGCATCCAGACCCTGGACTCGCGCCCCCAGCGCTTCCTGACCATCGAGAAGAAGGACGTCATCGTCGATTCCTTCGTCAAGTGGCGGGTTACCGATCTCGGCCAGCACTTCCGCTCTACCGGCGGCAGCAGCATGAAGGCCGCCAACCTGCTGTCGGAGCGGATCAACACCAGCCTGCGTGATGAGTTCGGCAAGCGCACCATCCAGGACGTGGTCTCGGGTGAACGCGGCGAGATCATGGGCCTGTTGCGCAAGGATGCCGACGAGAAGGGCGCTACCATAGGCATCGAGGTAGTCGACGTGCGGGTCAAGCAGATCGACCTGCCGCCCGAGGTCAGCGAATCGGTGTACAACCGCATGCGCGCCGAGCGTGACCGGGTTGACCGCGACCTGCGCGCCCAGGGTGCTGAGGCGGCGGAACGTATCCGCTCCGATGCCGATCGCCAGCGCGTGGTGATACTCGCCGAGGCCTACCGTGAGGCCGAGCAGATGCGCGGTGAGGGTGATTCCAAGGCCACCGAGATCTACGCCAAGGCCTTCACCCGTGATCCCGAGTTCTATGCCTTCTACCGTAGCCTGGACGCCTATCGCAAGGCCTTTGCCAACGGCAATAACCTGATGGTGCTGGAGCCGGATTCCGAGTTCTTCCGCTACTTCAAGGACCAGAACGGCAACAGTCAGAACGGAGCTAGCCAGAACGGCCAAAGTCAGAACGGTCAGCTTCAGAACATAAATTGATGCGGCTGTGTGGAACGATTTGCTCGCAGCCCTGGCGCTGGTGCTGGTGATCGAAGGGCTGATGCCCTTTCTCAGCCCCTCGCGCCTGCGCCAAACCCTGCAGACGATGGTGCAAATGGATGACCGCGCGCTGCGCATCCTCGGTTTGCTGAGCATGGTTTCCGGCGTGGCCATGCTCTATCTGGTGAGGTAATTCCAGTGAAAAATACCCCCTGGCTCTTGCCCGAAGGCATAGAGGAAATCCTGCCGCCCCAGGCCGATCGCCTGGAGGCCCTGCGGCGGGATCTGTTGGACCTGTTCCGCAGCTGGGGTTACCAGCTGGTATTCCCTCCCTTTGTCGAGTTCCTTGAATCCCTCCTTACCGGCACCGGCAAGGACCTGGATCTCAAGACCTTCAAGCTCACCGATCAGGGTAGCGGTCGGCTCATGGGTGTGCGCGCCGACATCACCCCCCAGGCGGCACGTATCGACGCCCACCAGCTGCGCCAGGATGCCCCCACCCGCCTGTGCTATCTGGGCACAGTGCTCAAGACCCGCTCCGATGGCTTTGGCCGCTCCCGCGCGCCCTTGCAGATTGGCGCCGAGCTGTTCGGCCACAGCGGCGTGGCCAGCGATTGCGAGGTGCTCTGCCTGATGATGGAGATGCTCCAGCGCGCCGGGGTCGCCGATGTGCATCTGGATTTGGGCCATGTCGGTATCTTCCGCGGCCTCTCTGCTCAAGCCGGGCTGGACCCCGAGCAGGAGCAGGCGCTGTTCGAGGCCCTGCAGCGCAAGGCCATCCCCGAGATCAACGAATTGCTGCGCGGCTTTGCCCTGGCCGAGCCCGTGCGCGCCATGCTTGCCGGCCTGGCCGAGCTGAACGGTCCCCAGGCGCTGGAGCGGGCTGAGAGCCTGTTCGCCGCTGCTAATGTCGAGGTGCGCCAGTCCCTGGCCTATCTGCGCCAAGTGGCCGAGCTGGTGCACCAACGCCTGCCGCAGACGCCGGTGCACTACGACCTGGCGGAGTTGCGCGCCTATCACTACCAGACCGGGGTGGTGTTTGCCGCCTTTGTCCCCGGCTCGGGCCACGAAATCGCCCGCGGCGGCCGCTACGACCACATCGGCGAATGCTTCGGCCGCTCCCGTCCCGCCACCGGGTTCAGCGCCGATCTGCTCAAGCTGATGAGCCTCTCCAGCCTGCCACAGCCTGCCGGGCCGCAACGCATTCTCGCGCCCCTTGCCGCAGACCCGGCATTACAGGATAAAATCGCCGCCCTGCGCCAGGCCGGCCAGATCGTCGTCAGCGCCCTGCCAGGGCAAAACGGCAGCGCGGCAGAAATGGGCTGCAGCCACCAGCTTGTCCTGCTGGAGGGCGTCTGGCAGGTGGCGCCCTGAGCTGACATCGATTAGGACGCAGAGGACGCAAAGAAGCGCAAAGGACGCAGAGAAGAATGAGGCGCCAAAGTCCCTCGCCCCTTTGGGGAGACGACTGCAGGGATGCAGGAGGTAGAACAGCGTCTGCAACAGCTGTCGAGAGGTTGGGGAGAGGGTAAGCAGATTTGTTGTACCTGGCCGGGGGAGATTACAGGGTAGGGCTGGGGTGAGTGGCTAAACGGTCCCAGTCGTTATGCAAATGCAACCTCTGCGGGCTCTGCGCTACTTCGCGTTCTCTGCGTCCTGAAATTTTTGACATCTGTAATCCACTGTTTACGCCGCTAACCTTGGATGAATGGATCTGAACTGGAATCACTAACCGAGAAAAACTATGGGCAAGAATGTAGTCGTTATAGGCACCCAGTGGGGCGATGAGGGCAAGGGCAAGATCGTCGATCTGCTCACCGACAAGGCGCAGGCCGTGGTCCGCTTCCAGGGCGGGCACAATGCCGGCCATACCCTGGTGATCGAGGGCAAGAAGACGGTGCTGCACCTGATCCCCTCCGGCATCCTCCGCGATGGTGTGCGCTGCCTCATCGGCAACGGCGTGGTGCTCTCTCCCGAGGCCTTGCTGGAAGAAATCGCCATGCTCGAACAAAACGGCGTGCCGGCGCGCGGGCGTCTCGGCATCTCCGAGTCCTGCCCGCTGATCCTGCCCTACCACATCAGCCTGGACCAGGCTCGCGAGCGTGCCCGCGGCAGCAAGGCCATAGGCACCACCGGCCGTGGTATCGGTCCGGCCTATGAAGACAAGGTCTCCCGCCGCGGCATTCGCCTGGGCGAAATCTTCGATCAGGCACATATCCAGGAGCGCCTGCGCGAGGTGATGGACTACCACAATCACGCCCTCAAGCACTATTTCGACTTCCCCGAGGTGGATTACAACCAGGTGCTGGAGCAACTGCTGGCCCAGGCCGAGCAGATCAAACCCATGGTGGAAGATGTCACCGGCACCCTGCACCAGATGCGTGAGGACGGCATGAACGTCATGTTCGAAGGTGCCCAGGGGGCCCTGCTGGACATAGACCACGGCACCTATCCCTATGTCACCTCCTCCAACACCACCGCCGGCGGCGCCGCCTGCGGCACCGGTGTCGGCCCGCGCTACATCAACTATGTGCTGGGGATCGTCAAGGCCTACACCACCCGCGTCGGTGCCGGTCCTTTCCCCACCGAGCTGTTCGACGGCCCCGGTGAGCACATGGGCACCAAGGGTCACGAATTCGGCGCCACCACCGGCCGCCAGCGCCGCTGCGGCTGGCTGGACACAGTGGCGCTGAAGCGCTCCCTGGATATCAACAGCGTCTCCGGCCTGTGCATCACCAAGCTCGACGTCCTCGATGGCCTGGACAAGCTGAAGATTTGCGTCGCCTACAAGCTCGACGGCAAGGAAGTCACCACCCCGCCGGTAGGCGCGGACCGCTTCGAGCGCTGCGAGCCGGTGTACCAGGAAATGCCCGGCTGGAAGGAATCCACTGTCGGCATCAAGGATCTGGGTCAGCTGCCCCGCGCCGCCCGCGACTACCTGGAGCGCATCGAGGAGCTGACCGACACCCCCATCGACATCGTCTCCACCGGCCCGGACCGCGCCGAAACCCTGGTGCTGCAGCATCCCTTTGATTGATGGGTCGGCAAGAAAGGACGCAGAGAGCGCAAAGAAGCGCAGAGAACGCAAAATATGCCAGACTTTTGCATTTTTTAACTCTGCGATCTCCGCGCTTCTTTGCGTCCTCTGCGTCC
>JADGBD010000072.1:6270-8758 GCA_015231665.1 Gammaproteobacteria bacterium | reverse complement strand
GTCTGCTTCGCTCTGGATGCCGAGGGCAACCCCGCCGGTGGTCTGGCCACGAGCAAGCCGGTGGCGATGGAGCAGGCAGACATCGAACGTGTCCGCGCCGAGTTCGTCAATGCCGCGGTGAATGCTCTGGATGCCGGCATGGACGGGGTGGAAATCCACGGCGCCAACGGCTATCTGTTCGATCAGTTCCTCAACTCGCAGGTCAATACGCGCAAAGACGCCTACGGTGGCAGTGTCGAGAACCGCTGCCGGTTTCTGCTTGAGGTGGTGGATGCGGTTGCTGCTGCCGTGGGTCTGCAGCGAGTCGGCGTGCGCATCTCGCCCAACGGCCGCTTCAACGCCATGCCGGCAGACCCGGAACTGGAGGGCTGCTTCCTGTATCTGGCGGGGGAGCTGAATCGGCGCGGTATCGCCTATCTGCACATCAATGATCAGGCTACCTTCGGCATGCCGGCCATCCCCGATGGCCTGATCCCGCTGCTGCGCGCCCAGTTCAAGGGCTGCCTGATCCTCTGCGGCGGTTACGATGCCGACCGCGCCAAGCAGGCTTTGGATGAAGGCCTGGCGGATCTGGTCGCCTTCGGCGTGCCCTTCATCGCCAACCCCGATCTGCCGGCGCGGCTTGAGAACGGTTGGCCCCTGAACCCACCGGATCAGGCGACTTTTTACGGTGGTGATGCCAAAGGTTATACCGACTATCCGCGCTACACCGCGGCAGGCCAGGGCTAGCTTGATCTCGCAGATCAGCTAAGCGGCCTGCAGTGGCTCCACCTCGGGCGGAGGCTCTTGACTGATGCGCCACAGGTCCCATTGAACCTGATTCATCAGCCAGGACTCGGCGCTGGTGCCGGTCAGCAGGGATACTCTGAGCGCCATGTCCGGGGTCATGGCCGCATGGCCGTTGAGCAGTCGGGAAAGCTGCACGCGGGATACGCCGAGCCGCTGAGCGGCTTCGGTTACGCTCAGGTCATCGGGCAGAAAGGCCCGCAACACTTCGCCAGGATGGGCGGGGTTGTGCATCTGAACCATGTCGGCCTCCTAGTGGTAGTCCTGATAATCGACCAATACAGCGTCTTGGCCTTCAAAGCGAAAGGTCAGTCGCCAGTTGCCACTAACCGTGATGGCCCAGTGGTCAGCAAGGTTGTGGCTCAGCGGGTGCAGGCGCCAGCCCGGAGCATTCATGTCTTGGGGGCAGGTGGCAGTGTTGAGTCGGGTCAACATGACGCGCAGTTTGCCCGCATGGTTGGCCTGAATCCCAGCCGTTGAGCCCGTCTCGAAAAACCGTTTGATACCCTTATGGCGAAAGCTTTTGATCATGTCGCTGTATCTCTTGAGGATACAGTATAACCCAAACACAGGCAGGTCAGACTAACCTTCGTAGAGGGTGCATGGGAGTTTATAGCGAGATGCGCAAAAGCCAGCTTCTGGCTGGGTTGCGGGTGTTACGAGCGCTTGAAAAGAGGGTGGTAGCAGTGCCCGGAGTCGAACCGGGATGCCCGAAGGCGCAGCATTTTGAGTGCTGTGTGTCTACCAATTCCACCACACTGCCGTAGAGGGGATTGATTCAAGCCTGAATCAATCAGGCCGGGCATGTTCTCAGCGAGTTGCCTGGGTGTCAAGCCTGATGCAATTCAGCGGCCTGGAGGGTGTTTTCCAGCAGGGTGGCGATGGTCATGGGGCCCACGCCTCCGGGCACCGGGGTGATCCAGCCGGCTGTTTGGGAGACGGCGGCGTAGTCCACATCGCCGCAGAGTTTGCCGTCGTCCAGGCGGTTGATGCCCACATCTATGACCACGGCGCCGGGCTTGATCCAGTCGCCCTGGACGAAATTCGCCCGGCCTACCGCGGCGACGACTATATCGGCGCTGCGCACCTTGGCGGCCAGATCCTTGGTGCGGCTGTGGCAGACGGTGATGGTGCAACGTGCAGCCAGCAGTTCCAGGGCCATGGGTCGGCCGACGATGTTGGATTGGCCGATGATGACCGCGTCCTTGCCCTCAAGCTCAATCCCGGCCTGTTCCAGCAGGGTCATGATGCCCTTGGGCGTGCAAGGGCGCAGCAGCGCCTGACGCAGGGCAAGGCGGCCGATGTTGTAGGGATGAAAGCCGTCCACGTCCTTGGTGGGGAGTATCGCCTCGGTGATCTGGTCTTCGTCCATGTGCCCGGGCAGGGGCAGCTGCACCAGGATGCCGTCGATCTCCTCGCGCTGGTTGAGCTGTTCGATCAGTTCGAGCAGATCCTGCTGGCTGGTGTCGGCGCTCAGGCGGTGCAGCTCGGAGTAAAAGCCGACGTCTTCACAGGCCTTCTGCTTGTTGCGCACATAAACCTGCGAGGCGGGATTTTCCCCCACCAGGACCACCGCCAGTCCCGGTGCGCGCAGGCCTTGGTCCAGGCGCTGTTGCACCTGTTGTTTGATCAGTTGGCGGCGTTGTTCGGCAACGGCCTTGCCGTCGATGATGGCTGCGCTCATGGCTGGGTTCCTGCAAGT
>JADGBD010000072.1:0-6170 GCA_015231665.1 Gammaproteobacteria bacterium | reverse complement strand
GCATCGCTCCCTCTGGTTTCTCCTTATCAGTCTGCTCTGGCTGGGTTGGTTTTTGCTGCCCGGCCTGCTCAAGGCCGAAGAGTCAACCGCGGTGGTGGCCAGCGCGGAGGCGAGCACCGGCGCCCAGACTACGGTCAGCCTGGAGGCGCTGCAGACGCGGCTGAAGGAGGTGGAGGACAACAGCGGCCTGGAGGAGAAGCAGAAGCAGGCCCTGGTCAAGGAGTACAAGCAGGCCCTGGCGGATTTGAAAGCGGCCGAGTCCTTTGAAGCCAGCTATCGGGGCTTTGTCCAAGCCCAGGCCGAGGCGCCGCTGCAGACGCAAGTCCTGAATCAGGCCCTGGCGATGGATAGCCCCAAGGTCACACCGGCTGATCTGGGGTTGGCGGAGACCTCCAGCCTGGCGGAGCTGGAAAAGCTGCTGGCGCTGGAGCAGAGCAAGCGGCTGCAGCTGGAGTCTGCCCTGACCGATAGCGAAAGCAACCTGAAAAAGCAGGCCAATCGAGCCACCCAGGCACGCCAGCGACTGGAGGAGGCGCGCCAGCAGTTGCGCCAGCTGGCGGAGGCTCAGGCGCCCTTGGCTGGCGAGGACTCGCCGGACCTGCTGGAGGCCAAGGAGCTGGCGCGGGAGGTGCTGCAACGGGCGCTGCAGGCGGAGATCAAGGCGCTGGATCAGGAGTTGCTGAGCCAGCCGGTGCGCCTGGAGCTGTTGCGCGCGCAGCAGGATCAGAATGCCCGCGCGCTGGTCCTGGCCACTGAGCTGGTCGATAGCTTGCGTGCCCTGACCGATAAGCGCCGCCTGGACGAAGCGCAGCAGGCGGCGGCCCAGGCGGAGGAGATTCAGCAGTCGGCGGCGGACAAGCATCCCCTGATCGCCAATCTGGCCGAGCAGAATACCCAGCTGGCGGCGCAGATCAGCCAGACGGTCAAGGAAATGGAGGCGGCGAATGGCCTGATTCTGTCAGTGCGCGAGCAGGTCAAGCATTACAGCGCAGAGCTGCAGAGCCTGGACAAGAAACTCGAATACGCCGGCCTCAGCGGTACCCTGGGGCGGGCCCTGTTCGAGAAGCGGCGCAGCTTGCCCAACCGGCGCGAAATCAATTCCCGCTTGGCCAAGCGCGAGCAGACCACCGCCGAGGTGGGTTTGCGCCAGTTGTCCTATAGCGAAGATCGCCGGCGCCTGGCTGACCTGGGCCTGAGTCTGCAGGCGCTGCTGGGGGATATGCCTCAGTCCGAGCAGGCCCTGATCGAGCCTGAACTGCGCAGCCTGCTGACAGCGCGCAAGGATTTGCTGGAACAGGCCATTTCTCGGGCCAGCGCCTACATGCAGACCTTGGTGGAGTTGGACTTTGCCGAGCGTGAGCTGCTCACTGAGTTGCAGCGATTCGACGATCTGCTGGCGGAGAATCTGCTCTGGATACCCAGTTCCGAGGGTGTGGGATTCAAGGCCCTGCTGCAGATACCGGCCGATCTGCTGGCATTGCTGGCCTGGCAGCAATGGTTTGGCCTGGCGGCGGCCCTGATCGAGGTCCATGCCTTTTACCCGCTGCTGCTGCTGGGCGTGCTGGTGTTTGCTGTGCTGCTCTACCTCGCCCCCAGGCTGCGCACGAAGGTCATCGAAAGCGGCCAACAGGTCGGCAACCCCTTCAACGATCATATCGGCAGCAGCCTGCGTGCCCTGCTCTGGGTGCTGGTGCGGGCCCTGTCCTGGCCCTTGTTGCTGATGCTGCTGGGCCTGCAGTGGCAGGCCGTGGCCGGGGATAACGGCTTTGTCGCCGCAGCGGGCCGGATTGTCATCATCCTCTCGCCGATTTGGCTGCAATTGCGCTTCTTCTGGATTCTCTGTGAGCCCCAGGGTGTGGCCTTGCGCCATTTTCGCTGGAGCTCGGCCAACGTGCGCTTGCTGCGCAAAGAATTGAATCTGCTGATGTGGCTGATGCTACCGGCGGGCTTTTTGAACGCGGTGGCAGGCCAGATTCAGGGCTCGGTGATCAATCATCTCTTCTTTATCGGCGGGGTTGTCGCCATCGGCCTCTTCCTCGGCCGGATACTTCACCCGCACAAGGGGCTGCCGGCGATGGCCCTGCGCTTGCGCCCTCAAGGGTTGGCGGCGCGGATGCGCTATCTCTGGTATGCGATGCTGTTGGCCCTGCCCGCGGCCATGGTGATCCTGATCTGGCTGGGCTATTTCTATACCGCCGGCTCCTTTGTTCTGGGCTTGATTCATAGCCTGTTGCTGCTGTTCGGCCTGATTATCATGCGTGAGCTGATCCTGCGCTGGCTGTTGCTGCGCCTGGTGGCTGCCCGGCGTGCGGTGCTGGAGCGCGAGCGGGAGGAAGCGCGGAGCAAAAACGATGAACCCGAGCCGGCGGGGGAGATGAACATGCTGCCGCGGGTGGAGGAGCCCGAGCTGGATTTGGAGGCGTTGGATAAAAATACCCGCAAACTGCTCAACACGGCTTTCAATCTGGGGCTGGTGGTGGGTCTTTGGGTCATCTGGGCGCCACTGCTGCCGGCCTTCAATGTCTTCAATGAAGTGGAGCTCTGGCGCTATTCGGTGACTGCAGGCACCGAGGTGCGCCAAATTCCGGTGACCCTGGGCAGCCTGGTGCTGGCCGGGCTGACCGCGCTGATCACCATGGTGGCGGCACGCAACCTGCCCAGTGTGCTGGAGATTGTCCTGCTCAAGCAGTTGGCGGTGGACGCCGGGGCACGCTATGCCTACACCACCCTGATCCGCTATCTGGTGGTGGGCATAGGCGCGACTCTGTTCTTTTCCCTGCTGGGCGGGCGCTGGTCCGAGATTCAGTGGCTGGTGGCGGCCCTGGGGGTGGGCATAGGCTTTGGTCTGCAGGAGATAGTCGCCAATTTCATCAGCGGCATCATCATTTTGTTCGAGCGGCCGATTCGGGTGGGTGACGTGGTCACCGTGGGTAATGTCTCCGGCGTGGTCACACGGATTCGGATTCGCGCCACCACCATCACCAACTGGGATCGCCAGGAACTGCTGGTGCCCAACAAGGAATTCATTACCAACCAATTGCTCAACTGGACACTGAGCGATCAGGTGACGCGAATCACCATAGCCGTGGGGATCGATTACGGCTCTGATGTGGGGCAAGCCCTGCGCCTGGTCGAAGAGGCGGCCAAGGAGCACGAGAATGTGCTGGAAGACCCGGCGCCGCTGATCACCCTGGAGGGCTTTGGCGACAACACCCTCAACCTGCTCATGCGCTGCTACTTGCCCAGCTTAGAAAGGCGGGTGAGCACGATGAGCGAATTGCATCAGGCCATCTACCATAAGTTAAACGAGGCAGGCATCAGCATCGCCTTCCCCCAGCGGGATGTGCACCTGGATACCCGCAATCCCTTGCAGGTGCAGATCATCCACACCTGAGCGGTGCAGGCGGAATGCTTGAGGTCGCGCAAGTATTCAGGCCGATGATTCCCTCGCCAGCGAATGGGTGAGGGGCAGAGCCATTTTATTCTCTGCGATCTCTGCGCTCCTTTGCGCCCTCTGCGTCCTTCCTGCCGCAACGGATTTTTTCGCGCCGGCAAGAGCGGGTATAGTAGCGGGTTTGGATTGACCGAGTGGACCCCACCATGGATTGCATCCGCATACGCGGCGCCCGTACCCATAACCTGAAAGACATCGACCTCGACCTGCCGCGGGACAAGCTGATTGTCATCACCGGCCTGTCCGGCTCGGGCAAGTCGTCGCTGGCGTTCGATACCATCTATGCCGAGGGCCAGCGGCGCTATGTGGAGTCGCTCTCCGCCTATGCCCGCCAGTTCCTGTCGATGATGGAAAAGCCCGATGTGGATCACATCGAAGGCCTGTCGCCGGCGATCTCCATCGAGCAGAAGACCACCAGCCACAACCCGCGCTCCACCGTCGGCACCATCACCGAGATCTACGACTACCTGCGCCTGCTGTTCGCCCGCGCCGGGGTGCCGCGCTGCCCGGAGCATGGCGAGACCCTGGAGGCACAGACCGTCAGCCAGATGGTGGATCAGGTGCTGGCGCTGCCGGAGGGGGACAAGCTGATGCTGCTGGCGCCGGTGGTGTCCGAGCGCAAGGGCGAGTACCTGGGGCTGATCGAGGAGCTGCGTCTGCAGGGCTTCGTCCGCGTGCGAGTGGATGGCGTGCTCTACGAGATCGATCAGGTGCCGGAGCTGGAGCTGCGCAAGAAGCACAGCATCGAGGTGGTGGTGGATCGCTTCAAGGTCCGCTCGGACATGGCTCTGCGCCTGAGCGAGTCCTTCGAGACCGCCCTGCGTCTGGCCGATGGTCTGGCGCGGGTGGCCTGGATCGACGAGCCGGAGCGCAAGGAGCTGCTGTTCTCCGCCAACTTTGCCTGCCCCATCTGCGGCTACAGCCTGCAGGAGCTGGAGCCGCGCCTGTTCAGCTTCAACAACCCCGCCGGCGCCTGTGAGACCTGCGATGGCCTGGGGGTGCATCAGTATTTCGACCCCGAGCGGGTGGTGACCAATGGCGAGATGAGTCTGGCCGATGGCGCGGTGCGCGGCTGGGACCGGCGCAACGCCTATTATTTTGGCCTGGTGCGCTCGCTGGCGCGGCATTACAGCTTCGACCCCGAGACCCCCTGGAAGCAGCTGCCGAAAAAGACCCGCGATGCCATCCTCTTCGGCAGCAAGGGTGAGGCCATCACCTTCACCTACTTCAATGAACGCGGCAAGGGGGTGACCAAGACCCATCCCTTCGAGGGCGTGATCCGCAACATGGAGCGGCGCTACCGCGAGACCGAGTCCAACGCCGTGCGCGAGGAGCTCGCGCGCTACATCTCCAACCAGGCCTGCCCCAGCTGCGGCGGCAGCCGGCTGAACACCGCCGCGCGCCATGTGTTTGTCGGCGAGCACAATCTGCCGGCGGTCACCGCCCTGGCCATTGGTCCGACTCTGGATTATTTCGAGCAGCTGCAGCTGCCGGGCAAGCAGGGCCAGATCGCCGAGAAGATCCTCAAGGAAATCTGCCTGCGCTTGCGCTTCCTGGTCAATGTGGGCCTGGATTACCTGAGCCTGGATCGCAGCGCCGAGACCCTGTCCGGCGGCGAGGCCCAGCGCATCCGCCTGGCCAGCCAGATCGGCGCCGGCCTGGTTGGGGTGATGTATGTGCTCGACGAGCCCAGCATCGGCCTGCACCAGCGGGATAATGAGCGCCTGCTCAAGACCCTGACCCATCTGCGCGACCTGGGCAACACCGTGATCGTGGTGGAGCATGACGAGGACGCCATCCGCAGCGCCGATCATGTGGTGGACATAGGTCTGGGTGCCGGGGTGCATGGCGGCCGGGTGATCGCCCAGGGTACCGCGGCCCAGATCGCCGAGGTGGCGGAGTCCCTCACCGGCCAGTACCTCAGCGGCCAGCGCCGCATCGAGGTGCCGCAGCAGCGCAACGCCCCCGGCGAGCACTGGCTGCGCATTCGCGGTGCCGCCGGACACAACCTGCAGGGGGTGGACGCGGAGATCCCGGTGGGCCTGTTCACCTGCATCACCGGGGTGTCCGGCTCGGGCAAATCCACCCTGATCAACGACACCCTGTTTCCCATCGCCGCCGAGAAGCTCAACGGCGCCAATCCCATGGAGACCGCGCCGCACAAGGCCATAGAGGGCCTGGAGCGGTTCGACAAGGTGGTGGACATAGACCAAAGCCCCATCGGCCGCACGCCGCGCTCCAACCCGGCCACCTACACCGGCCTGTTCACCCCCATCCGCGAGCTGTTCGCCGCCACCCAGGAGGCGCGCTCGCGCGGCTATCAGCCCGGCCGCTTTAGCTTCAACGTCAAGGGCGGCCGCTGCGAGGCCTGCGCCGGCGATGGTGTGATCAAGGTGGAGATGCACTTTCTCGCCGACATCTATGTGCAGTGCGACCAGTGCAAGGGTCGTCGCTACAACCGCGAGACCCTGGAGGTGAAGTACAAGGGCAAGGGCATAGACGAGGTGCTGGACATGACCGTGGAAGAGGCCCTGGTTTTCTTCGAAGCCGTGCCTGTGCTCAAACGCAAGCTGCAGACCCTGGACGACGTGGGTCTGAGCTACATCCGCCTGGGCCAGAACGCCACCACCCTGTCCGGCGGCGAGGCGCAGCGGGTCAAGCTGGCGCGCGAGCTGTCCAAGCGCGACACCGGCCAGACCCTCTACATCCTCGACGA
>JADGBD010000071.1:8285-8778 GCA_015231665.1 Gammaproteobacteria bacterium | reverse complement strand
CCAGCAGCAGCGGCAGCCGGTGCAGCAGCCGGGCGGACTTGGCTTGGCTGGCAGCAAGGCCTGCGGGGAGGTTGGCGGCTGGGGTCATGGGCGAGCTGAGAGCTGGGGCTGGCGGCCCGGGGGAGCCGCCAGCACGGGCTCAGTTGACCTTGTGGCGGGCAAAGAACTCGGGGAACCAGCTGTCGATGCCGGGGTAGTATTTCTGCACCAGGGCATCGTAGCGGCCATCGGCGCGGATCTGGCGCAGGTAGTCGTTGAAGGCGTCACGCAGCTTGGGGGCGCTCTTGGGGAAGGCGGCGGCGAGGTCCTGGGCCTCGGAGATGGGGCCTATGACCTTGATCCGGCCAGCCCATTTCTGCAGGTCGAGAATCACATCGGGCACGTCGAGCAGGGTGTAGTCGACGTCGGTGTCCCGCAGGGTGGGGACCATTTCGTTGATGTTGGTGCTCTTGGTGTAGCTGCGCAGGTTTTAGCCGGCGTTCTTCAGGCCGTA
>JADGBD010000071.1:0-8275 GCA_015231665.1 Gammaproteobacteria bacterium | reverse complement strand
GCCGGGTCGAGGCAGGTGCGCTCCATGACCAGCAGGCTGCGCTCGCCGATCAGGGATTTGGTCTGCTGGATATCCTGCTGCAGATCTTCAGAGCCGGCGATGGGCTGCACACTGTCCTCGGCGCGGGCCATGAGCAGTACCTGAGAGGGGAAAGTGGGGGTGGAATAGAGCAACACCGCCTCGCGCCAGGGCAGGACGGTGAAGCCGGTGGCGATCATGTCGCCCTTGACCGGGTAGTCGCCGACCAGGCTGACCTGATCGCCCTCGCGCTTGACGTCCTTGCCGAGGAGGTCGCGGATGACGTTGTAGAAGTCGGAATAGACCAGCCGGTAGTTGACGCCGATATGGGCGGCAAAGCCCTGCACCAGTTCGACATCAAAGCCATCGCCGGCGCCGGTGACGAAGTTGGCGTAAGGGATGCCGAGATGACGCAGCTCACCGCGCTGTTTGATCTCGTCCAGATCGGCGGCCAGTGCCGGCAGGGCCAGGGTCAGCAGGAGCAGTAGGCTCATTAAGGGGGTAGTCAGGAAACGGTTGGTTTTCATGGTTACCTCGTGCAGCAGGGTTCAGCGAGTGGGTGGGGCTATGTTGTTTTCCAACCATTGATCGACCGCGTCTATGGCCTCGTTCATCAGGCTGTCGAAGGCGTCGGGGTCGGGCGTGGGGTCGGTCCAGAGGAAGTCGTAGATGTGCACCAGATCGCCCTCGCCGGTTTCAACGAAGACCTGCTCGGGATTTTTCGGTTTGGGGCTGGGTGGCCCAAAGCACCAGCGGGCACTGAAGCGAGGCGGTTGCAGATGGGTGAGGTAGTGCAGGTTCTCGCGCCTGGAGTTGGGGTCCTGGCCCATCAGCCAGCGCGGCATTTTCAGGTCGATCTTCTTGGCCATCGATGCAGTGAGGCGAGTCAGAGGGGCTTGAAGATGACCAGGTATACGGCCGCTACCAGGATCAGCAGGGGAAATTCGTTAAACCAGCGAAACCAGACGTGGCTGTGCGGGTTGGTCGGGCCGCGAAATTCGATCATCAGCTTCCAGCACCACAGGTGAAAGGCCACCAGCAAGAGCACCAGACCGGTCTTGACCTGCAGCCAAAAGTGGCCCCAGTCGAAATACATGCTCCCCATGCCTATGCCCAGGACCAGAGTCAGTACCGCCCAGGGGGTGATGAACCAGAACAGCTTGCGCTCCATGATCTGCAAGCGCTCGCGGGTGGCGGGGTCTTCGGTCATGGCGTGGTGGACGAACAGCCGGGGCAGATAGAATAGGCCGGCGTACCAGGCCACCATGAAAACGATGTGGAAGGTTTTGAGCCAAAAGTACCAGTTCATGGGCAGGAATTCCGCAAGGGTTTGCTGTCTGCTGGGCCCGAAGGCCTTGGGTTAGTGGAATGATAACACGTCAGCCGACTCTGCTATTATGCGACGCTTCGCGGCTCTGTGGCTTGGCCTTTATCAAAGCGCTTTTAGCCAGAGAGCCACAGAGCACGCAGAGAAAAAATCAGCGCGTTGCAGAGTGAGTGTTCCATGCTGTTTCAACTCACTAAAAACTCGCTGATCTCTCTGTCTCTGTGGCTTAACCGTTGATTGAATTACTGCATTTTCTTTGGGTTCATCCATTTGCGGGAGATTGGCGTTGATGTTCAAGATTGGCTTGGTGGGGGGGACCGGTTACACCGGGGTGGAGTTGTTGCGCTTGCTGGCCATGCACCCTCAAGCGGAGCCGGTGGTGATCACCTCCCGCGGCGAGGCGGGGATGGCGGTGGCAGAGATGTTTCCCAATCTGCGCGGCTTTGTCGATCTGCGCTTTAGCGAGCCTGATCTGGATCAGCTGACGGCCTGTGACCTGGTGTTCTTCGCCACCCCCAACGGCACCGCCATGCAGATGACGCCGGAGTTGCTCGCTGCGGGGGTTCGGGTGGTCGATCTGGCGGCGGATTTCCGCCTCAAGGACCCCCAGGTCTGGCAGCAGTGGTACGGCATGGAGCACGCCTGTCCCGAGTTGCTGGAAGAAGCGGTCTACGGCCTGCCGGAGATGAACCGGGCGGCGATTCGCCAGGCGCGGCTGGTGGCCAATCCCGGTTGTTATCCCACCGCCGTGACCCTGGGTTTTCTGCCCCTGCTGGAGGCCGGGCTGGTGGATAGCGCCAGCCTGATTGCCGATGCCAAGTCCGGGGTCAGTGGCGCCGGGCGCAAGGCCAGCGTCGGCAGCCTGCTGGCGGAGTGCGGCGAGAGCTTCAAGGCCTATGCCGCCCCGGGTCATCGGCATCTGCCGGAGATTCGCCAGAACCTGGCGCAGCTGATCGGCAGCCCGGTGGGGCTGACCTTTGTGCCCCATCTGTTGCCGATGATTCGCGGTATTCACGCTACCCTTTACGCCCGCCTGCAGCGGGAGGCGGATGTGCAGCAGCTGTTCGAGCAGCGCTACGCCGGCGAGTATTTTGTTGATGTGCTGCCAGCCGGCGCGCATCCGGAGACGCGCAGCGTGCGCGGGGTTAACCAGTGCCGGCTGGCGGTGCATCGGCCGCAGCAGGGCGACACCCTGGTGGTGCTGTCGGTGATCGACAATCTGGTCAAGGGTGCGGCCGGGCAGGCGATTCAGAACATGAACCTGATGCTGGGGCTGGATGAGAAGCTTGGCCTGGAAAGCGTTGCGCTTCTGCCCTGAGGGCACGCCCGATGGCCAGGGATCCTTTCCGCACACCCAGAATCAGCCGGCAGGGAGACCGATCCGCTTACCCCTTTCTGCTCCTGCCGCTGATTTTGTTTTGGCTGTTTTCCAGCTGGCAGGCCTATGATTACGGTCTGAGTCAGGCGGGGTTCGACTCGGGCCGCGCCAGCGACCAGCTCGCCAAGCTGCGTGCCGAGATGAATATCCTGCAGCGGGAACGGGAGTTGCTCAAACGCCAGGTGGCCGGTCTGGAGAGCGATAAGCGAATCCAGGCGGTGGTGCAGGCGGAGCTGCAAACGGCGCTGCAACAGCAACAGGGCGAGCGACTGGCGGCGGAGAAGAAATTGCTCTTCATGCGCGGGGTCAGCAGCGGCGATCTGGATCAGGCCCTGCTGGAAGTGCGTGACCTGAAGACCTGGCAGGACCAGGCCAGCGGCAACTATCGGCTGAATTTCACCATCAGTCAGGCCATGGGCAAGCAGCCGGCGGCTCAGGGAAAGATCAAGGTCTCGCTTAAGGGCGAGGATAAGAACGCCACCGAAGTGGTGCTGGCTTTCGCCAAGATTGCCCAGGGCGATTGGCGCAGCCGGATGAATTTCAAGCATTTCCAGAAAGTGGATTGGCAATATCGGTTGCCCGCGGACTTTGTGCCGGTGGAGTGGCTGATCGAGCTGGAGCCGGAGGACGAGAAGATCAGTCCCTATCAGGAGCGCTTTGCCTGGAAGGCGGCGCCTTGAGGGCTTCCGGCATCTCAACAAGACCAACATGAGGAGGTAAGGGCCGATGTTTGGATGGGGCAAAAAAACCGGCAAGCTGCCCAAGATCACCACCGTGATCGGCAGCGGTACCGAGATTCGAGGGGACGTGCATTTTCATGGCGGCCTGCACGTTGACGGCAAGGTGCTGGGGACGATTACCGCCAATCCGGATGAGCAGAGTACCCTGGTACTCAGTGAGCTGGGCGAGATTAGGGGCGATATCCATGTGCCCAACGTGGTGCTCAACGGTGAGGTGCATGGTGATGTGCATGCCTCCAACCGGGTGGAGTTGGCGAGCAAGGCGAGCATTCATGGCACGGTCTACTACCGTTTTCTCGAGATGATGATGGGGGCGGTGGTCAATGGCCAGCTGGTGCGTGCCGATGAGGAGTCCTCTGCCCGTCCGCTGTATCAGCCAGGGGCGCCAGCTGTTGCTGATGCTGGCGGTGAGACTGCGGGCAAGACCCAAACCCAGGCAGTGGCGGCGGCCGATTCAGCCGGTATCAAGGCCAATTCTTGATCTTTTTTATCAGGTACTGAATAATGGCCGCAGACCAAGCCGTTTATCGAGGTGTACCCATGTCAGAACAAGCGCTCAACAATGAAGACTCGCCGCTGGTGTTTACCCAGGCCGCGGCACGCAAGGTGGCCAGCCTGATTGAGGAAGAAGGCAACCCGGAACTGATGCTGCGCATCTACATCCAGGGTGGCGGCTGCTCGGGATTTCAGTACGGCTTCACCTTTGACGAGAGCATAGGCGAAGGCGATACCGAGGTGGTGACCGATGGGGTCAAGTTGCTCATCGATCCCATGAGCATGCAGTACCTGATGGGTGCTGAGGTGGACTTTTCGGAAGGATTGCAGGGCGCCCAGTTCGTCATCCGCAACCCCAACGCCTCCACTACCTGCGGTTGCGGATCTTCTTTCTCGGTGTAGGACGCAGAGTGCGTGGAGAAGCGCTGGGCACGCAGGTTGAAACTCTGTGACCTCCGCGCTTCTCGACTCTGGGATCCTGCTTTGTTCTACTTCCTGCGTCCTTAATAAAGCGGGTTTGGATTATTCCTGTTTTTCCACCTGGGCAAAGCGCTCGCCGCTGGCCATCGCCAGTTGGGTTACCAATTCTTCAGCACGGGCGCGGAAGCGCTTGAATTCCCGATCCGGAATACCCTGTGCCGCAGGTAATGAGGTGACCTTGATCGGGTCGGTGTGCTTGCCGGCTATGCGGATTTCATAGTGCAGATGGGGTCCGGTGGCCAGGCCTGATT
The DNA here is from genome assembly GCA_015231665.1 of Gammaproteobacteria bacterium. Classification (GTDB taxonomy): domain Bacteria; phylum Pseudomonadota; class Gammaproteobacteria; order Chromatiales; family Chromatiaceae; genus Magnetovirga. Next base: position 3,586 of record JADGBD010000071.1, on the reverse strand, counting down.
GGCCAACGTAGCCGATGATCTGCCCCTGCTTGACCAATGAGCCGACCTCGTTGCGCTTGGCAAAGCGGGAGAGGTGGCCATAGACAGTGGTGTAGTTACGCGCGTGCTCGACTATGACGACCCGTCCATAGCCGCCCTGCCAGCCGCTAAACTTGATTTTGCCATCGCCGGCGGCCTTCACCGGGGTGCCGGTGGGTGCGGCGTAGTCCACGCCCTTGTGCGAGCGCCATTTCTTCAGCACCGGATGCCAGCGCTGGGGGGTAAAGCCGGAACTGATGCGGGTGAACTCCACCGGGGTCATGATGAAGGCCTTGCGCAGGCTTTTGCCTTCAGGGGTGTAGTAGCCGACGCTGCCGTCCTTGTGCTCGTAACGGATGGCCTTGTGGCTCTTGCCCTGGTTGACGAATTCGGCGGCGATGATCTCACCGTCGGAATATTTCTCACCGTTGAGGTGGTATTCGTCGTAGATCAGGCTGAAGCGATCACCCTCGCGCAGGCCCAGGGCGAAGTCTATGTCCCACTGAAATACCTCGGCCAGCTTCATGATGATGCCGTCGGACAGGCCGGCTTTCTGGCCATCGATGAACAGGGAGTTTTTGATGGCGCCGCTGGTCTGGCTTTCCTTCTTGTCCAGCTCCTTTATCTCCTGACGGAAGTCGAAGCTGTCACCGGCCGGGGTGATGTGGAGGCTTTCAACCGGGGTTTTCACCCAGATCAGCTCTTCAAATTCACCCTGATCGCTGAGTTTGAGCCGAAAGGTCTGCCCGGGCTTGATCTTGCTCAGGCTCAGTTCCTTGGGCGTGGCCTTGTCGATACGGATCAGCAGCCCCTGGCTAAGACCCAGATCATTAAAAATGGTGGAGAGGGACTCGCCGCTGCTGATTTTGTGCTCCTGCCAGCCGCCTTTGATCTTGGGCTCGGGTTCTGGCTCCGGTTCGGGCTCGGCAGGCTGGGTTTCCTGGGTCAGATCGTCTGTGAGTGCATCCCCCGGGGTATCGAGATTGCCAATGTCCAGTCCCGGGGTCAAAACGACCTCGTCCGAAGGTCGGACTGGGATGGGTTGGATCAGAGGTATAGGATCGGAGGAGAGCGGTGTGGTGGGGTTTGGGTGGTCGTCGTCGAAAGCGGAGAAGTCGAGGAAGCTGATGCCGAGAATGAGCAGGACCAAAATCAGGAGGGTCAGCAGGGCTCTGCCGACAATGCGCAAGCGCTCACGTCGGTAGCCAGGCACCGGATGGGCATAGACTTTGGGGCCAGACTTTGCAAAGTCAAACATTATGTATCAGCCGTATTTGCATGATTTTCATGTTTAAACAATGCAATTCTACCGCTCCAGTTTCCTGCTTTCAATAAGCTAAAACGAAAAGGGGCATTGTCCTGAAAGCAGGCTCAATTGCAAGTTTTCCTTAATTTTTGTCTCCGCTTGCAGTAGATTCCGCGGTCTGCATAGACAATGACGGGGCGGGAGTCCAACAGCCAATGACCAATTTAAATGAAACCCAAGAAGGGCCGCTGGCCGAGGCCCTGCAGCTGATTGCCCGCGGTACCGAAGAAATTCTGTTGCACGAGGGGCTGGTGAAAAAACTCACCGAAGGCCGCCGCCTGAGGGTCAAGGCGGGCTTTGATCCGACTGCGCCCGATTTGCATTTGGGGCACACGGTGCTGATCAACAAGCTGCGCCAGTTCCAGGAGCTCGGCCACGAGGTGCTGTTCCTCATCGGTGATTTCACTGCCATGATTGGGGATCCTACCGGCAAGAGCGCCACTCGGCCTGCGCTGGATCGCGATCAGGTGCTGGCCAATGCCCAGACCTACGAGCATCAGATCTTCAAGATTCTCGACCCCGAGCGCACCAGCATCGTCTTCAACTCATCCTGGATGGGGGAGATGCGCGCCGCCGAGCTGATCCAGCTTGCAGGCAAATACAACGTCGCACGGATGCTCGAGCGGGACGACTTCAGCAAGCGCTACAGTTCGGGACAGTCCATCTCCATTCACGAATTCCTCTATCCCTTGGTGCAGGGCTATGACTCGGTGGCGCTGAAAGCGGACATTGAGCTGGGTGGTACCGATCAGAAGTTCAACCTGCTGGTGGGGCGGGAGTTGCAGCGCCAATACGGCCAGGAGCAACAGGTGATCATCACTCTGCCGATCCTCGAAGGTCTCGACGGCGTGCAGAAAATGTCCAAGTCCCTGGGCAACTACATAGGTATAGCGGACAAGCCAGAGGAGATGTTCGGCAAGCTCATGTCCATTTCCGATGACTTGATGTGGCGCTACTTCGAACTGCTGAGCTTCCGGCCGATGAGCGAGATCGAGGGTCTGCGCGAGGCGGTAGCCGCTGGGCTCAATCCACGGGATGTCAAATTCGAGCTTGGCAAGGAGATCGTCAGCCGTTTTCACTCGGCGGTGGAAGCGGAGCAGGCGCTGGATGCCTTTATTGCCCGTTTTCGCAAGGGAGAGATGCCTGAAGAGATGCCAGAGCATGAAATCAGCACGGGCGGCGAGGGCATCATGATCGGCACCCTGCTCAAGGATCTGGGTCTGGTGAGCTCAACCGGCGAGGCATTTCGCATGATCCAGCAGGACGCGGTCAAGCTGGATGGCCAGCGGGTGGCCGATAAAGGCTTGATTCTCAAAGCCCCTGCCAACATCGTCTGTCAGGTCGGCAAGCGTAAATTTGCCCGGGTTAAGCTGGTATGAGCGCCGGCTGAAAACTTTTTGTCACAAACCGCTTGCAAGGTAAAGATGAGTGGCTATAATGCGCGCTCCCTGAAGGGAGGAGGCTGGGAAGGCGGGATGAAATGGGGTGAGGGAAGGAGAAGGAAAAGGACGGAGGTATTGACAAGGGGTTTAGGGCTGCTAGAATAGGCGGTCTTTCCCGGCAGAAAATGTCGGGTGCTCATTAACAACTAGTTCAGGTAATTTGTGTGGGTGCTCCGAGGTGCTGAAAGGCGCAAGAAACAATCGGAAGCATCTAGATTCTAGAGAATTCCGAGTAAGAAAAAGTTGACCAACGTCAAGTTGGGTTAACGATCAAACTTCAACTGAAGAGTTTGATCCTGGCTCAGATTGAACGCTGGCGGCATGCTTAACACATGCAAGTCGCACGAGAAAGGGCTTTGGCCTGAGTAGAGTGGCGGACGGGTGAGTAACGCGTAGGAATCTGCCTGGTAGTGGGGGACAACTCGGGGAAACTCGAGCTAATACCGCATACGCCCTAAGGGGGAAAGCGGGGGATCTTCGGACCTCGTGCTATCAGATGAGCCTGCGTAGGATTAGCTAGTTGGTAGGGTAAAGGCCTACCAAGGCGACGATCCTTAGCTGGTCTGAGAGGATGATCAGCCACACTGGGACTGAGACACGGCCCAGACTCCTACGGGAGGCAGCAGTGGGGAATATTGGACAATGGGCGCAAGCCTGATCCAGCAATGCCGCGTGTGTGAAGAAGGCCTGCGGGTTGTAAAGCACTTTCAATTGGGAAGAAAAGGGTCTGGCTAATACCTAGACTCCTTGACGTTACCGATAGAAGAAGCACCGGCTAACTCCGTGCCAGCAGCCGCGGTAATACGGAGGGTGCAAGCGT
>JADGBD010000070.1:537-8862 GCA_015231665.1 Gammaproteobacteria bacterium | reverse complement strand
GATGCCTTTGTCGAGGCCTTCACCGCCTCGGTGGAGTTCGACAAGCGTCTGGCGCCCTTTGATATTCAGGGCTCCATCGCCCACGCCCAGATGCTTGCCCGCCAGGGCATCATCAGCGCCGCGGAGAAGGACAGCATTGTCGCCGGTCTTGCGCAGATTGCCGAGCGCATCCAGCGCGGTGAGTTCACCTGGTCCATCGCCCGTGAAGATGTGCACATGAACATCGAGGCAGCGCTCACCGAGGCCATCGGCGAGGCGGGCAAGAAGCTGCACACCGGCCGCTCGCGCAACGATCAGGTGGCCACCGACGTGCGCCTCTGGCTGCGCGAGGAGATTGGCCTGATCCGCGCCGAGCTGATGCGCCTGCAGACCGCCCTGCTGGATCGCGCCGAGGCGGAAGCCGACACCCTGATGCCCGGCTTCACCCACCTGCAGACCGCCCAGCCCATCAGCTTCGGTCACCATCTGCTGGCCTGGTTCGAGATGCTCGAGCGCGACCGCGAGCGCCTGGCCGACTGCCTCAAGCGGGTCAACATCCTGCCCCTGGGCGCCGCCGCCCTGGCCGGCACCAGCTATCCCATCGACCGGGGCTATGTAGCCGAGCTGCTGGGCTTTGAGCGGCCGGCGGAAAACTCCCTGGACGCGGTGTCAGACCGCGACTTCGCCATCGAATTTGCCGCCGCCGCCAGCATTCTGATGATGCACCTGTCGCGCATGTCCGAGGAGCTGATCATCTGGTCCTCGGCGCAGTTTGGCTTCATCGAACTCTCGGACAGCTTCTGCACCGGCTCCTCGATCATGCCGCAGAAGAAGAACCCGGACGTGCCCGAGCTGGTGCGCGGCAAGAGCGGGCGGGTGTTCGGCCACCTGATGGGCCTGCTGACCCTGATGAAGGGCCAGCCCCTGGCCTACAACAAGGATAACCAGGAAGACAAGGAGCCCCTGTTTGACACCGCCGACACCCTCAGGGGCTGCCTCAAGGTGTTTGCCGATATGATCCCGGCCATCAGCCCGCGCCGTGAGACCATGCGCGCCGCCGCCCTCAAGGGCTTCGCCACCGCCACCGACCTGGCGGACTATCTGGTGCGCCAGGGCCTGGCCTTCCGCGATGCCCATGAGGTGGTCGGCAAGGCGGTGGCTCTAGGGGTAGCAAGCGGCCGCGACCTGGCGGAGATCCCCCTGGCCGAGCTACAGCAATTCTCGCCGCTGATCGGCGCGGACGTCTATGCCGTACTCAGCCTGGAAGGCTCCCTGGCGGCGCGGGACCACATCGGCGGCACCGCTCCGCGGCAGGTGCGCGAAGCCATCCAGCGCGCGCGCCGGCGACTGGAGCTGAACTGAATATGGGACGCAGAGAACGCAAACGACTGCAGGGATGCAGGAGGTAGGACGAAGCAGGAAGCCCGAGTCGAGAAGCGCAAAGGGCGCAGAGAAGAATGAGGAAGAAGTAGCCCGGATGGAGTGAAGCGGAATCCGGGGTTGCCGCTGGGCAGGGCCACGCCTACCCTTTGCACCTCCGAGCCAGCGCTCGGAGCTCCCAGGATCACGGACGGCGGCAATGCTGTTTCACAGTAAAGGCTGACCGCTGACGGCTGACCGCTGAAAAAACCCTTTGCGTCCGCTGCACTTCTTTGCGTACTCTGCGTCCCGGATTTCACCTTGCAAGAGCAGTATTCACATGGACTCACCACCCGATAGCCTGCAACGCCTGAATCAGACCCTGCTGGAGTTCGCCCGAGAGCGTGACTGGGAGCAGTTTCATTCGCCGAAAAACCTGTCCATGGCCCTGATTGCCGAAGCGGCCGAGCTGGTGGAGCATTTCCAATGGCTCAGCCAGGAGCAGTCCTACCTGCGTGACCAGCCGGAGAAGAAGTCAGCGGTGGCCGAGGAACTGGCGGACATACTGATCTTTCTCATCCGCAGCGCCGAGCGCCTGGATATCGACCTGATAGCCGCCGCCGAGGCCAAGATCGCCCGCAACCGCTCCCGCTACCCGGCGGAGCGGGTCCGCGGCGATGCCCGCCGGGCCAGCGAGTATGCCGATGCAGCCGATTGATCTTTCCCAGGGATTGGGCCGGCGCGAGGTCAGCGCCATCACCGGCCGTTTTCTTGAGCTGCACCAGCAGCGCCTGCAGCGGATTGCCGATGACCTGCCCGAGGCCAAGCGCGATGTCCTCAGCGTCTTGCCCCTGCTGCTGCATCTGAACCACCCTAGCCTGCCCGGCTATGTCTCCGGCTCCACCCCTGCGGGGATTCCCGGCTTCCAGCCCGGCGCCGAGCTGCAGCGCATCGCCAAGGGCATGTTCCGCGGCTTCAGCGATGCCAGCCGGACACCGCCGCGTCTGGTCATCCAGGGGCTTTATGCCATGGGCAGCGTCGGCAGCATGGCCTACAGCCGGCGCAGCGATCTGGATTTCTGGGTTTGTCACGATCCCCGCCTGAATCCGGAAGAACTCGACCAGTTGCGCAGTAAATTGGCCAAGATCGAGGCCTTTGCCGAGGAACGCGGGCTTGAGGTGCATTTCTTCCTGATGAACCTGGAGCGCTTTCGCGCCGGCGAGGCCGAGGCCCTGTCGAAGGAATCCAGCGGCAGCACCCAGCACATCCTTTTGCTCGAGGAGTTCTACCGCACCGCGGTCTATTTCGCCGGCCGCTACCCGCTCTGGTGGCTGGTGCCGGTGGCCGAAGAGGCCAATTACACCGAGTTTTGCGAACACCAGTTCAGCCGCGGCATCATCAGCCGGGATGACTATCTGGACTTCGGCGGTCTGCAGCAGATTCCCCCCGATGAGTTCTTCGGCACCGCCCACTGGCAGCTCTTCAAGGGCGTGGGCTCACCCTACAAGTCGGTGCTCAAGATCCTGCTGGTGGAGGCCTACGCCCGCCAGTATCCGCGGATCAACTGGCTGTGCAACAGCATCAAGGCGGCGGTGTTCGCCGGTCGCATGGAGCAGCTCGACCCCTATCTGCTGGTGTATCAGCGCATCGCCAGCTACCTTGAGGAGCGCGGCGAGAGCGAGCGCCTGGAACTGGCGCGGCGCTGTTTCTACTTCAAGGTGGATCGCCCCCTGACCAAGCAGCGGGCGCGCTCGGCGAGCAACTGGCAACTGGACCTGCTGGAGCGTCTGACCCGGGAGTGGGGTTGGCAGCACGCCCAGCTGATCAATCTCGACAGCCGGCGCAGCTGGAAGGTGAATCAGGTGATGCAGGAGCGCGACCTGCTGGTGCGTGAACTCACCCGCAGCTACAAGGTGCTGGTGGAATTCGCCCAGAACCACGGTGACAACAGCAAGATCAACCCGGCGGAGCTGAAACTGCTCGGCCGCAAGCTCTACGCCAGCCTGGAGCGCCGCCCGGGCAAGATCGACAGCATCAATCCCGGCATCTCCAACGACCTCAGCGAGCCCATGCTCTGCATCCACCGCGCCGGACCGCGCTGGGCCCTCTATCGCGGTGCCCTCAACGCCCAGCAGGCGAAGGCGGAAACGCCGCTGAAGCAATCGCAAATCCTCACCGAGCTGATCGCCTGGCTGCAGCTCAACGGCATCCTTGCCCACGACACCCGGCTCAAGCCCTATACCAACCAAAGACCCAGCGAGAACGAACTGCTCGCCCTGCGTCAGTCGGTGTGCCGGCTCCTCCCCGATAGCGCCGCCGCCTTCCGCAACAGCCTGCGCTCCCTCGGCCGACCGGCCCGGCTGCGCCGCTGCGGCCTGTTCATCAACCCCGAAGGCATGGACCAGAACGGTCTGGCAGGCACGCGCATCATTACCGACAGCTACGACCCCCTGAGCTTCGGCAAACAGAAGCTCTGCCTGGTGCAGACCCTGGAGCAAATCCTTTGTACCAGCTGGGGTGAGGTGCATTGCGCCCGCTACGAGGGCGCCCAGGGGCTGATGGAGGCCTTGACCACCTACCTGCGCCTGAGCATCGGCAACGGTAACGATGCTCACCTGCCGGAGCTGCAGGCGCACTGCGGCGACAAGCTCTACGGTGCCACCATCGCCCGCCGGGTGGACGAGCTGTTCAGCCAGATCGGCCGGGTATTTGGTCCCGAGGGCAGCGGCGGGCAGAGTCGCTACCTGCTGCCCCTGGGCAACACCCATTACCTGATCCAGCGCAAGGATGAGGACTTCAGCTATCAGGAACTGCCCAGCCAGAAGGAGCTGTTCCAGGCCATGGCCGAGCCCATGAGCCGCTACAGCCCCCTGGTGCCGGACCCCCGCGCCTTCCCCGGCTCGCCCCTGCACAGCATCTGCAAGCACAGCGAAGCCGGCCAGTTGCAGCTGTTCTACCTGCGCCAGAAGGACTGCATCGACCTCTGGGTGATGGATGAAAACGGCAGCATCTTCTACCAACAACTGCAGGAGACCGACCCCCGCTTTGTCCTCGCCCGCCAGCACCGTTTTCTCAGCAGCATCAAGCACTGGCAGGGCCTGACCGCGCACGACCATCTGGGCAGCCTGCTGCAGGACCCGCCGCGCTACTACCGCCTCGACCCCGCCGGGCCGGGCAATTGGAAACTCATCCCGATTGCCCCGCCGGAGTCGGAAATCGACAGCAGTTTCATGCCTTTGCGGCTGGTGGTGCTGAGCAACCAGCAGCTGGTGCTCAGCTGTGGCGAGCAGGAATTCAGCTCCCTGGTACACGGCAAGGAGCTGTTCCGGGTCATAGTCGAACACATCCTGGCGATGCGCCAGGGACGCAAGGACTATCCCATCTATCTCACCGCCGTCGAGCCCCAGGCCCTGGATCAAAGCAGCTCCTGGCACAGCATGCGCCTGCTGCAATACCGCCGGCAGATCGAGTTCCAGCTCAACCGTATCATGCAGGAACTGTTGCAGGCAGGCCGCAGCTGAGCCGACAATAGGCCCCGGACACCCCATTGCAGATCCGATCCCTGATACCACCCAGCCGATACCACAAGGAACCGCCATGCCGCCAACTTTCCGTATCCTCGCCCTCAGCCTGCTGCTGGGGATTCTGCTCACCGGCTGTGGTCAGAAGGGCGATCTCTACCTGCCTGACGACAGCAAGACCGAGCAGCAGTAAGCCGATCATGGACCATTTCAACTACCGCGACGACCACCTCCACGTCGAGGAAATCCCCCTCGACGAGATCGCCGAGCGCTTCGGCACGCCCTGCTACGTCTATTCCCGCGCCACCCTGGAGCGCCACTGGCACGCCTTCGACCGCGCCTTCGCCGACCATCCCCATCTGATCTGCTACGCGGTCAAGGCCAACTCCAACCTGGCGGTGCTGAATGTGCTGGCACGCCTGGGATCGGGCTTTGACATCGTCTCCATCGGCGAGCTGGAGCGGGTGCGGGTGGCCGGCGGCGACCCCGCCAAGGTGGTGTTCTCCGGCGTCGGCAAGCGCGCCGACGAGATGCAGCGCGCCCTGGAGCTGGGCATTCGCTGTTTCAATATCGAATCCGAGCCCGAGCTGGAGCTGCTCAATCAGGTCGCCGCCGGACTGGGGCTGCAGGCGCCCATCTCCATCCGCGTCAATCCCGATGTGGACGCCCAGACCCATCCCTACATCTCCACCGGCCTGCGCGAGAACAAGTTCGGCATCGACATCGAGCGCGCCCAAGGGGTTTACCGCCGCGCCGCCGAGCTGGCCAACATCCGCATCACCGGCATCGACTGCCACATCGGCTCCCAGCTCACCGGCCTGGCGCCCTTTGTCGATGCCCTGGAGCGGGTGCTGGAACTGGTGGATCGGCTCAAGCAAGACGGCATCGAACTGCAGCATCTGGACCTAGGCGGCGGTCTGGGGGTGCGCTATGTGGACGAGCAACCGCCGGAGCCGGCGGACTACGCCAGCCAGATCAGCCGCCGCCTGCTGGATCTGCCCTACGAGATCCTGGTGGAACCCGGCCGCGCCATCGCCGGCAACGCCGGCATCCTGCTGACCCGGGTGGAGTACCTGAAAAGCTCGGAGCACAAGCACTTCGCCATCGTCGATGCGGCGATGAACGACCTCATGCGCCCGGCCCTCTACCAGGCCACCCAGGGCATCATCCCGGTAGACCGGCGCAAGCTCGGCGAGGAGCGGGTGTATGACGTGGTCGGCCCGGTGTGCGAGACCGGCGATTTCCTCGGCAAGGGCCGGCGCCTCAGCCTCAGCCCCGGCGACCTGCTGGCGGTGCGCACCAGCGGCGCCTACGGCTTCAGCATGAGCTCCAACTACAACTCCCGCCCCCGCGCCGCCGAAGTGATGGTGGACGGCAGCTACGCCCACCTGGTGCGCCGCCGCGAAACCATCGAAGACCTCTACGCCCTGGAGTCGGTGTTGTTGTGAACTTGAGTCTGAATCCGCAAATGAACGCGAATGGACGCGAATTTTGCCTTTCCCAGAAGACAATTTACCTCGTCGAGATTTCCTCCACTCCTGAACACAACTCAGCCACAGCATGATGCCCTGTCCATTATCCTTTAGCATCAATTTGCGTTCATTTGCGGAGCCTTTTAATCAATGAACCTCGAATTTTGCAAAATGCAGGGCCTGGGCAATGACTTTGTCGTGATTGACGCGACCCAAAGGCCCGTGGAGCTGAGCCCGGAGCAGATTCGCCGGATTGCCGATCGCCATTTCGGCGTGGGTTGCGACCAGCTGTTGCTGGTGGAGCCGCCGCGACTGCCGGGCACCGCGTTTCATTACCGCATTTTCAATGCCGATGGCGGCGAGGTGGAGCAGTGCGGCAACGGCGCCCGCTGTTTTGCCCGCTTTGTGCGGGATCAGGGGCTGACGGACAGGGATGAGATCGACGTTGGCACCGCCGCCGGGCCCATCCGCCTCTTTCTGCAGGCCGATGGCCAGGTGCGGGTCAACATGGGCGCGCCGCGCTTCGTCCCGGCGGAGATCCCCTTTCAGGCCAGCGCCGAGGCCGATGCCTATGATCTGGACCTGGCCGGCGAAACCCTGACCCTGGGGGTGGTATCCATGGGCAACCCCCATGCGGTGCTGCGGGTGAAGGACCTGGCCCGAGCCGAGGTGTCTCGCTTGGGGCCGCTGATCCAGGCGCACCGGCGCTTTCCCCAGGGGGTCAATGTGGGCTTCCTGCAGGCACGCACCCGCCAGCACATCGATCTGCGGGTGTATGAGCGCGGTTCCGGCGAAACTCTCGCCTGCGGCACCGGCGCCTGCGCCGCTGCTGTGATCGGGCTGCGCTGGGGCCTGCTGGACAATCCGGTGCAGGTCAGCCTGCGGGGAGGCGATCTTGTGATAAGCTGGGCCGGCGATAGCGAGCCGGTATGGATGACTGGCCCTGCAACCACCGTTTTTCGAGGAGCCATGAGCCTGTGAGCCACGCCAGCGCCAACGACGATCAAACCGCCCTGGTCATAGATTATCTGCAGCAAAACCCCGACTTCTTCCTCCAGCACGAGGACCTGCTCGCCCGCCTGAGCATCCCCCACCACAGCGGCCAGGCGGTGTCTCTGGTGGAACGTCAGGTCAAGGTGCTGCGCGAACAACTGGACGCCTGCGCCCACAAGCTCACCGAGCTGGTGGCCATTGCCCGGGAAAACGAGCTGCTGGGGGATCGCATGCACCGCTTCAGCATCAGCCTGGCGGGCGCCGACACCTTCGACGAGCTGATCAGCCTGCTGCAGGACGAACTGTTCGACCAGTTCCAGGCCGATGCGGTGGAACTCAAGCTCTTTTCCAGCGGCGAGCTGGACGCCAAGAATGACAGCGACAGCATGGTGCTCGGCCAGATCCGCGCCTTTCTCGACGCTGGCAAGCCCGCCTGCGGCCATCTCGAGCCCGAGCAGATGGATTTCATCTTCGGCCCGCTGGCCAGCAGCGTCCAGTCCACCGCCATCATCCCCCTGCACAACCAGGACAGCAGCGGCATCCTCGCCATCGGCAGCCGCAGCCCCGACCGCTTCAGCGCCAACAAGGGCACCCTGTTTCTCAGCCGTCTGGGCGAATTGCTCAGCCAGCTCCTGCGTCGGGTCTCCACGCCAGGGCTCTGATGGAACAACAGCTGGAGGCCTTTCTCCACTACCTGCGCACCGAGCGCCGGCTCTCGCCGCTGACCCTCGAGGCCTACGCCCGCGACCTCGGCCAGTTGCTTGAATGGCTCGAACCCCAGCCCATCCAGCAGTGGTCCGAGCTGAGCCCCCATCAGGTGCGCAGCTTCATCGCCCAGCGCCATCGGCAGCAGGTCAGCGGCAAATCCATCCAACGCCAGCTTTCCTCAATCCGCGCGCTGTTCCGCTATCTGCTGCGGGAGGGCCAGGCAGAGAACAACCCGGCCAACGGCATCCAGGCCCCCAAGAGCCAACGCCCCCTGCCGGCGAATCTCGATGCCG
>JADGBD010000070.1:0-507 GCA_015231665.1 Gammaproteobacteria bacterium | reverse complement strand
CGGGCAAGGCTGGAGCTGTTCTATTCCTCCGGCCTGCGCCTGGCGGAGCTGTCCGGGCTGAATCTGAGCGCCCTGCATCCGGGTGATGAAATGCTGGTAATCACCGGCAAGGGCAACAAGACCCGCCAGGTTCCCCTCGGCAGCAAAGCCCGCGAGGCCCTGGCGCTCTGGCTCGGCAGCCGCAGCCAGCTGGCCAGGGCCGACGAGCTGGCCCTGTTCGTCAACCAGCGCGGCCAACGCCTGGGCCACCGCGGCATTCAGCTGCGCCTGCAACAGCAGGGGATCAACACCGGCGCGGCCCGCCACGTCCACCCCCACCTGCTGCGCCACTCCTTCGCCAGCCATTTGCTCGAATCCTCCGGCGACCTGCGCGCGGTGCAGGAACTCCTCGGCCACGCCGACATCAGCACCACCCAGATCTACACCCACCTAGACTTCCAACACCTCGCCGAGGTTTACGACAAGGCCCACCCCAGGGCACGCAAGCAGCCCAAAGGCTAAATCAGA
>JADGBD010000069.1 GCA_015231665.1 Gammaproteobacteria bacterium | reverse complement strand
ATGAACAAATCCGACCACAAATCCCCCCTGGCCGAGGTGCTTTCCAAGGTCAGCCGCTCCTTCATTGCCGTCGGGGTGTTCAGCTTTTTCATCAACTTGCTGATGCTGACGCCGCCCCTGTACATGCTGCAGCTGTACGACCGGGTGCTCACCAGCCGCAGCGAATCGACCCTGGTGATGCTGACCCTGGTGGTGGTGTTCCTGTTCGCCAGCATGGCGATGCTGGAATTCATCCGTTCGCGGGTGCTGATCCGGGTGGGCAGCCAGATCGAGGAGTCGCTCAACCAGCGCCTGTTCGATGCCTCGATGAAGCTGAGCCTGATGAGCCCCAACCAGGGCGGCTCCCAGCCCCTGCGCGATTTGACCACCCTGCGCCAGTACATGACCGGCAACGGCCTGTTCGCCTTCTTCGATGCCCCCTGGCTGCCGATCTACCTAGCCATTTTGTTCCTCTTCCATCCCTACTATGGCATTTTCGCCACGCTGGCAGCAGTTATCCTGGTTTTTCTGGCCTTCGTCAACGAGTGGCGCACCAAGAAACTGCTGGGCGCTGCCAATGGCGAGAGCATCAAGTCGTTCAACCGCGCCGCCAATACCCAGCGCAATGCCGAGGTGGTGCACGCCATGGGCATGCAGGAGAACCTGCGTAGCCGCTGGCTGGAGGGGCACAACAAGTTCCTTGGCCTGCAAACCCAGGCCAGTGACCGCGCCAGCGTCTGGAGTAACGTGAGTAAGTCGGTGCGCCTGACCTCGCAGTCGCTGATGCTGGGGCTGGGGGCCTATCTGGTGATCGAGATGGAGCTGACGCCGGGCATGATGATCGCCGGCTCCATCATCATGGGCCGCGCCCTGGCGCCGCTGGATTTGCTCATCGGCAGCTGGAAGGGTTTTACCGATGCCCGCTCTGCCTATGGACGACTGAACAAGCTGCTGGAGCAGGTGCCCGATGAGAAGGACCGCATGAGCCTGCCCGCACCCAAGGGTCACCTGCTGGTCAAGGGCGTGATGGCGACTCCGCCGGCAAGTCAGAACATGGTGCTCAGCGGTGTCGGCTTTGACCTGCCTGCGGGCGAGACCCTGGGCATCATCGGCCCCAGCGCGGCGGGCAAATCGAGCCTGGCGCGGGTGATCCTGGGCCTCTGGCCGATCCGCGCCGGCGAGGTGCGCCTGGACGGCGCCGATATAACCCAGTGGAACCGCAACGAGCTGGGACCCTACATCGGCTATCTACCTCAGGATATCGAGTTGTTCGACGGCAGCATCTCCGAGAACATCGCCCGCTTTGGCGAGATCGACCCCACCAAGGTGGTGGAGGCGGCGCAGATGGCCGGGGTGCACGAGATGATCCTGCAGCTGCCGGAGGGCTATGACACCTTGATTGGCCAGTCCGGCGGCGCCCTGTCCGGCGGCCAGCGCCAGCGCATCGGCCTGGCGCGGGCGATCTACGGCGAGCCCAAACTGGTGGTGCTGGACGAGCCCAATTCCAACCTCGACGACATCGGCGAGCGCGCCCTGACCACCGCCATCCAGACCCTCAAGCAACGTCAGGTGACGGTGATTCTGATCACCCACCGCACCAGCATCATCGATGTGGTAGACAAGCTGCTGGTGCTGCGCAACGGTCAGGCGGTGATGTTCGGCCCCAAGCCGGAGGTGCTGCAGAAGCTTGCGGCGGCCACCCAGGTTACGCCTCAGGCGCTGACTTCATAACGATTATTGATTTTCAAGGATTACAGCGACCATGTCACAGGCGCCCAACGATGCAGAGACACCCCTGGCCAGGCTGAAAACCAGCTCCCTCGGTCTGTTGCAAACCCTTCAGGATAAAGTCGCCGGCGAGGACATTGAAGAACCCAGCGCGCCCGATTCCAACGACCGCAAATACCGCCGCGCCGGCAATCTGGTGCTGCTGATTATGCTCGGCGGCCTCGCCCTTTGGGCCTTTACCGCGCCGATCGACAGCGCCGTGCTGGCCACTGGCCAGGTCAAGGTGGAATCCAACCGCAAAACGGTGCAGCACCTGGAAGGCGGCCTGGTGAGCGAGATTGCGGTCAAGGACGGCGACTTCGTGCAAAAGGGCCAGCTACTGCTCAAGATCGACGATGTGCAGCACCGGGTGCAGCTGGACATAGTCCGCTGGCAGTACTACAACGAGCAGACCAAGCTGGCACGCCTGGAAGCGGAGCGGGATGGGCTGGATCGGATCGAATTCCCCGAGGTGGAGGACAAGGCCTTTGAGCAGTCCGAGCTGGACGATTTGCGCCAGCAGGAGACACGCCTGTTCGCCTTCCGCAAGAAGTCCATGCAGGGCGAGATCGACGTGCTGGAGAACCGCATCGAACAGCTGGGCCAGCAGATCGAGGGCCTGGAGGCGGTATCACAGATCAAGCAGGGCCGCATCGAACTCTCCAGCAACGAGATTGCCGAATGGCAGAGCCTGTACGACCGCCAGCTGGCGGACAAGCAGCAGCTGCGCCAGATCGAGCATCAGAAGCTCTCCCTGGAAGGCGAGGTGGCCCAGCACAAGGCGGATATCGCCCGCCTGAAGATCCAGATCGGCGAGGCCAAGTCACAGATCCTGCTGATCAAGCAGCAGTTCCTCACCGACGTGCTGGGGCAGTTGCGCGAAAGCCTGGCGGCCCTGGCGGATTTCCGCGTGCGCATGATCTCCCTGAGTGACCGGGTCGAGCGCACCACCATGACGGCGCCGGACAGCGGCCTGGTGGTGGGCATGGACATTCACACCCTGGGAGCGGTGATCTCGCCGGGCACGCCAATCATGCACATAGTGCCCCAGTCGCAGGAATTCGTCGTCGATGCCCGCATCGAGACCACCCAGATCGACCGGGTGTTCCCCAATCAGCCCGCGGACATCCGTTTTTCCGCCTTTGATATGAACGACATTCCGGTGATCGAAGGCAAGGTCCAGCGGGTATCCGCCGACAGCCTGGTGGACGAGCATACCGGCGCGCCCTATTATGAGGTCAAGGTGTTGGTGACTGAGAAGGGCCTGGAACAGATGAAGGAATACAAACTGGAGCTGATGTCCGGCATGCCAGCCGAGGTGATGATCAAGGCCGGGGCGCGCACCTTTGTTCAGTACCTGGTCCAGCCCATCAGCAACATGTTTGCCCGCGCGTTCAAAGAGGAGTAAGTCATGTCCTTTCTGAGCACGCCCCTGCGCCGACCACTGCTGCTCTGCTGCCTATGCCTTCTGCCTGGCCTGGGTCAGGCCCAGGTAGGCCTGGCCGATGCCTTTGTGCTGTCCCTGGACAATGACGCCCGCCTTGCCGCCGCTCGCCAGCGCAATCAGGCCACTGCCGAGGGCATCAACCAGGCCAAGGCGCAGATGCTGCCCAACATGGGCCTGTCTGCCAGTTACACCTCGGCGGACTACGAGCAACGCGGGGTGGAAACGCCCATCGAAAGCAGCAACATCAATCTCAACATCAGCCAACCGGTGTTCGACAAGCGCATCTTCTCCAGCTACGAGCGCGCCAAGCTTGCCAAAGGCTCCGCCGATATCGAGCTGGAGGGTGAGCGCCAAAACCTCGCCCTGGGTGTGGCCGAGGCCTATCTGGCAATCCTGCTGGCAGACAAGCAGCTGGCCCTGTATCAGGCCGAGACCAAGCGCTACAAACAGGAGGCGGTAAAGGTCTCTGCCGCCCTGGAGCTGGGCCTGGCGAGCAAGGCCGACCTGCTCGATGCCAAGGCGCGCAACGAGGAGGCCATGTCGCAGGTAACCAACGCCATGCGCCAGCTGGAGGAGCAGCGCCTGGCCCTGCAGCGACGGGTGGGCAAGCTGTTCGGCACCCGGGAGCTGCGCACCCTGCCGGAATTCACCTACCAGCCGCCGGTGTTTGACGCCGAGGACTGGGTGGAGCGGGTGGCCATGCAGAACGTCAATGCCCGCCTGGCCGGCAGCGAGGTTCAGGTAGCTGACAGCAGCGTCAAGGTGGAGCAGGCCGACCACTTCCCCAAGCTCAATCTGCAGGCGCGGGTGGGAGACTCCTCCAATCAGGACTACAGCATCCAGAGCGGCCCCGATGCCCGGGTGACCCTGGCCCTGGAAGTACCTATCTATCGAGGCGGCTATACCAGTTCCCGCGTGCGCCAGGCCCTGGCGGAGAAGAATCAGGCCAGCGAGCGACTGCGCGACGCCCACGAGCAGGCCCTGCTGGAGGCCCAGCAGGTGCTGCTGACCCTGGACTCAGCCCGCGCCCGGATTCGCTTCCTCCGCTCGGCGGTCAAGGCCCGGCAAAGCTCGCTGGAAGCGGCCGAGGAATCGCGCAAGCTGGGTCTCAAGGACCTGGTCTATGTGCTCGACGCCCAGGCCAATCTGTACCAAGCCCGGCGCGAGCTCAACGCCGCGATCCACGAACATCTGCTCAACCGCGCCTACCTCTACTCCCTGGCCGGCGAGCTGAATCAAGAGACCCTGGCGGAGCTGGATCGCCTGTTGGTGAAATGACATGAGCTGTCAGCCATCAGCGGCCAGCGGTGTGGCCTGTTGGGTGTGCTGTTCTGATATGCTCCCCTCTCCCCAACCCCTCTCCCCAAAGGGGCGAGGGGCTTAATTTAAGCTGACCGCTGGCAGCTTCAAAACCGGAGATCCCATGGCCAAATTCAGCGTTATTTCCAAAGAACAACATGCCGACAAGGGCTGGCGGCGCTATTCCAGCTATGCCTTTGCCGCGAGCGACAACCTCGCCCCGCTGGTGATGCAGGAATTGCCCCGGGCGGTGATGACCCTGCCCATCGGCTTCATTCAGGTGGAAGAACAGTTTTTGCCGGTGGCGGTGCAGGGCCTGGCTCAGGGTAAGAACCTGTTTGTCGCCGCCGATGGCCGCTGGCTGGCAGGCTACATCCCTGCCGCCTACCGCGCCTATCCGTTCAAGCTGGCGCAGACCGAAACCGAGCAGCAGGTGCTGTGCATCGATGAAGATAGCGGCCTGATCTGCGCCAAGGCGGAAGGTGAGGCCTTTTTCGACGCCGAGGGCAAGGCCAGCAAAGCCGTCACCGATGTGCTGAATTTCATCAGCCAAGTGGAGGCCAACCGCCAGGCGACCCAGCGGCTGTGTAACAGCCTGCAGGCGCAGGAGCTGATCCAGCCTTGGCCGATCAAGATCAAACTG
The DNA here is from genome assembly GCA_015231665.1 of Gammaproteobacteria bacterium. Taxonomy (GTDB): domain Bacteria; phylum Pseudomonadota; class Gammaproteobacteria; order Chromatiales; family Chromatiaceae; genus Magnetovirga. The sequence goes on along the minus strand of JADGBD010000069.1, from coordinate 3,774 downwards.
GCCGAGGGCGAGCGCGATATCGGCGGTCTGTACCGCATCGACGAGGCCCGGCTCAACCAGCTGGAGCCGGAGCAATTCGAGGCCGTGCGCAAGGCCGGCGCCCTACCCCTGATCTACTGCCAGCTGCTGTCCATGCAGCATCTGCCGATTCTCGGCAAGCTGGCCGAGGCCCACGCCAAGGCGGCCCAACCCCTGCCGCAGACCCCCTCCGGGGAGCTGGACCTGGAGTTTCTCAACAAGAGCGATACGATCAATTTCAGCGGGCTCTGATCCCGCCTGATCGCGATCCGCGCCAGCAGCACTAGCCGCTATTTGACCTTCATCCCCGGCTCGGCGCCGCTGTCCGGGCTGAGGATGAACAACTCCCTGCCGCCCGGTCCGGCCGCCAGCACCATGCCTTCGGACAGGCCAAAGCGCATCTTGCGCGGCGCCAGGTTGGCCACCATCACCGTTAGGCGTCCTTCCAGGTCTTCCGGCGCATAGGCGGACTTGATCCCGGCGAAGACGTTGCGGGTCTCGCCGCCCAGGTCCAGGGTCAGCTGCAGCAGCTTGTCGGCACCTTCCACCGGCTCGGCCTTGGCGATGCGCGCTATGCGCAGATCGAGCTTGGCGAAGTCGGCGTAGTCGATGGTCTCGGCGATGGGGTCTTTCTCCAGCCAGGCGTTGCTCGCTGCCGCAGGTGCATTTATTTGCGGCTGGGTGGCCTTGAGGTCTTCCTTGGAGGCGGCGAGCATGGCCTCGATCTGCGCCATTTCCACCCGGGTCATCAGCGGCTTGAAGGTGCTGATCTGGTGCTCGCCCAAGGGCCGCGCCAGGTCCTGCCAGCTCAGGGGTTCGATCTGCAGGAAGGCCTCGGCCGCCTCGGCAGTACCGGGCAGGATCGGCCGCAGATAGCCGATCAGCAGGCGGAATAGCTCGACGCCCATGCTGCAGACGGCTTGCAGCTCGGCATCGCTGCCCTCCTGCTTGGCCAGCACCCAGGGCTGCTTTTCGTCGATATACTGATTGGCCTTGTCCGCCAGGGCCATGATTTCGCGCACGGCGCGGCTGAATTCGCGCTTTTCGTAGTGCTGGGCGATGGCTTCGCCGGCGGCGGCGAACTGGGCAAACAGCTCCGGCTCCGCCAGTTCGGCGCTAAGACGGTTGTCGAAGCGCTTGCTCAAAAAGCCGGCGCAGCGGCTGGCAATATTGACCACCTTGCCCACCAGGTCCGAGTTGACCCGCTGGGCGAAGTCTTCCAGGTTGAGGTCGATGTCATCCACGCCGCTGCCGAGCTTGGCGGCGAAGTAGTAGCGCAGGTACTCGGGGTTGAGATGATCCAGATAGGTGCGCGCCTTGATGAAGGTGCCGCGGGATTTGGACATCTTCGCCCCATCCACGGTGAGAAAGCCGTGGGTGAACACCGCGCTGGGTTTGCGAAAACCCGCACCGTCGAGCATGGCAGGCCAGAACAGGCAGTGGAAATAGACGATGTCTTTGCCGATGAAGTGATAGACCTCGGCGTCGGAGTCCTTGCACCAGAAGGCATCGAAATCCAGTCCGGTACGAGCACAGAGGTTCTGGAAGCTGGCCATGTAGCCGATGGGCGCGTCCAGCCAGACGTAAAAGAACTTGCCCGGATGATCCGGGATCTCGAAGCCGAAGTAGGGCGCGTCGCGGGAGATGTCCCACTCCTGCAGGCCGGCGGCGAACCATTCGTCGAGCTTGTTGGCCATTTCTTTCTGCAGGTGACCGGCGCGGGTCCAGTCCTTGAGCATGGCCTCGAAGTCCGCCAGCTTGAAGAAGTAGTGCTCCGAGCTTTTTTCCACCGGAGTGGCGCCAGACACGGCGGATACCGGATTCTTCAGCTCCGCCGGTGAATAGCTGGCGCCGCAGGCCTCGCAGTTGTCGCCGTACTGGTCCGCCGCGCCGCACTTGGGGCACTCACCCTTGATGAAGCGATCGGGCAGGAACATCTGCTCCACCGGGTCGTAAGCCTGGGTGATCTCGCGCTTGGCGATGTGGCCGGCGTCACGCAGGCGCTCGTAGATCAGCCGCGAGATCTGGCGGTTTTCCTCGGAATGGGTCGAGTGGTAGTTGTCGAAGCCGATGCGGAAGGCGGCAAAATCCGCCCGATGCTCGGCGCCGATGCGCTCGATCAGCTGCTCCGGGCTGATGCCCTCCTGGCGGGCACGCAGCATGATCGGCGTGCCGTGGGCGTCGTCGGCGCAGACGTACCAGCAGGCGTGGCCGCGCATCTTCTGGAAGCGGCTCCAGATGTCGGTCTGGATGTACTCCACCAGATGGCCGATGTGGATCGGGCCGTTGGCGTAAGGCAGGGCGCTGGTGATGAGGATTTTCCGGGATTGGCTCATGGGTATAGATTCTGGCAGCTCGGTTGAAAAGTACGCATCTAAGCCCCCACATTGTCTCACAGACTGGCAGGACGGGTAGTTTAGCAAGCGTCGCGACAAAACCTGACTGTTTACATTGGGGATAGCTCAGGCAATTGTGTAGAATCCCAACCCAGTTGGCGATTTTTGGCGGACCTGGTTGGCGCGGGTGAATGGCAAGTGTATTAGGGAGCCAAAACCCTGTACGACTCTGCGATCTCCGCGCTTCTTCGCGTCCTCTGCGTCCTTTATTAATTTCATTGATCGACCCGGTCGAGCGCCGGGCTCCAGGAGCATATATGTCTGAAGTGAGCAAAGAACAGATCGAAGCGGCCATCCAGGGCTATGTGGAACCGCACCTGAACAAGGACCTGGTCACCGCCAAGTTCGTCAAGGGCATAGAGATTTCCGGCGACAAGGTCAGCGTGGCCATCGAGCTGGGCTTTCCCGCCAAGGGCATTCACGAGGAGATCAGCAACCAGGTCAAGGCGGCGGTTGAGGCTGTCGCTGGCGTGGCCGCCTGCACGGTGAGCATCAGCACCAAAATCGTGGCTCACTCGGTGCAAAAGGCGCTCAAGCCCATCGATAACGTCAAGAACATCATCGCCGTGGCCTCCGGCAAGGGTGGTGTCGGCAAATCCACCACCGCGGTCAACCTGGCCCTGGCCCTGGTCGCCGAGGGCGCCACCGTGGGCCTGCTGGATGCGGACATCTACGGCCCCTCGCAGCCGCGCATGCTCGGCATCAGCGGCAAGCCCGAATCCAAAGACGGCCGCAGCCTGGAGCCGATGCAGTCCTACGGCCTGCAGGCCATGTCCATCGGCTTTCTCATCGACGAAGAAACGCCGATGATCTGGCGCGGCCCCATGGTCACCCAGGCCCTGGAGCAACTGCTCAACGACACCAATTGGAGCGATTTGGATTACCTGGTGATCGACCTGCCGCCGGGCACCGGCGACACCCAGCTGACCCTGGCGCAGAAGGTGCCGGTGGCCGGTGCCGTGATCGTCACCACGCCCCAGGACATTGCCCTGCTGGATGCGCGCAAGGGCCTGAAGATGTTTGAGAAGGTGGAGGTGCCGGTGCTCGGCATCGTCGAGAATATGAGCATGCACATCTGCTCCAACTGCGGTCACGAAGAGCCCATCTTCGGCACCGGCGGCGGCCAGAGCATGGCCAGTCAGTTCGGCGTTGACCTGCTCGGCCAGTTGCCACTGGATATCCGCATCCGCGAGGAAACCGACGGCGGCAAGCCCACCGTAGTGGCCGAGCCGGAGGCGCGCATCTCGCAGATCTACCGCGAAATCGCCCGCAGAACATCCGCCAAGCTATCGCTGCAGGCAAAGAGCTACGCCGCCAAGTTCCCCAGCATCGTCATTCAGAACAACTGATTGGGAGCGGG
>JADGBD010000068.1 GCA_015231665.1 Gammaproteobacteria bacterium | reverse complement strand
GCGCAGAGATCGCAGAGTTGTTTGAGCGTGCAGAAAAATTAACCCCTCCGCGTCCTCTGCGCTTCTTTGCGTCCTCTGCGTCCTTTTTGCTTCCAACCATACCAAGCTGCCCCTAGCGATACTGGCGCAGATACCACCATTCGAACCCGCGCTTGATCCAGTGGAACAGGCGGCTGGCCGGTAGCACCAGGTTGTAGCTGGGGGTACGCCCCACCAGCATACCCTTGTCGTTGCTGTCGACAATGCAGAACAACTCCACCTTGAAGGTCTTTTGCGGACTGCGCCCGGCCAGTTCGGCGAGCAGATTGTCCGCCGCGGCCTCGGCCTGCAAGTCGGCCATGTGCGCTTGCTTGGGCATCCAGTCCGGCCCGGGGAAGCTGCCGGAATCGCCGGCCACATAGACCCGCGACCAGCCTGGCACCCGGCACTGGGCATCGGCCTGGAGCAGGCCGCCAGGCGAGCGCGGCAGCTCGGTGTTGTCGAACCACTGGTTGCCGGTCATGCCAGGCATGAACAGGATCAGATCAGCGGCAAATTCGCCGCCCTCGCTGACCACCTTCTCGGCGGTGAACTCCTTGAGCTTGTGACCCAGGTGGGTGGCGATGCCACGCTTGTCGATCTCCCGCAGCAAACCCGTCACCGCCTTGGGGCCGAGGCGGTTGCCCGGCTGCGGCGCGGGGCTGAAGAAGGTGATCTGAAACCGCTCGCGCCGGCCCTGCTCGCGCAGCAGGCTGTCGATGCCGAAGAGAAACTCGAACATGGGCCCGCCGCGCATCGCCGATGGCTCGTTGGGATTGCCGGCAAAGCCGATGGCAATGCTGCCGCCATCCATGCCCTGCAGGCGATCGCGAATCTTCTCCGCCGCGGCGATCCCCTCGCAGGGGGTGATGGCGTGCTCGATGCCGGGCAGTTTCTTGATGAAGCGGCCGCCGCTGGCGATGATCAGGCCGTCATTCTCCAGCCGCCCCTGATCCGTCACCACCACGCGCCCGCCCTGCTCCAGGCCGGTGGCGCTGCCCTGGTGATAGTCCACCCGCAGCTTGCGCAGAAAGGGCCCCAGGTCCAGGCGCAAATCCTCGGCCCGGCGCTTGCCGCTGGGTATCCAGATAATCCCGGGCAGGTAGACAAACTCCGGCTTGGGGGCGATCAGGCTGATTTGTGCAGTGGGATCGGCCTTGCGCAGGCGGGAGATGGCGGTGAGGGCGGCAAAGCCCGCGCCAATGACGCTGATTCGGTTCATGCAGGTTCCTTGGTGGCAGCTATCAATGCACCCAAGCCGGCGGGCGACTGGGCTGGGCTTGGGGTTTATCCTGCTCCTCTCGGGAGCCGCTCTGGCGATAAACAATCTGCGCCAGGCAGTTGATCGAGAATACCTCATCGGGGTGAAGCAGGTTGAACAGGGCCTGCTTGGGCCGACTCTGCACAAACCGCTGCAAACTCTCCGGGTCCAGCAGCGAAAGGACCACGCCGCCGTCTTCCAGGTTCACCGACAGCTGGGTCTTGGGCAGGGAGACAGCACTGGCCTCGCCCTTGTCATCCACCACCAGGCGCACCGCATTCCAGCTGGTATCCGCCAGCAAGCCGTCGAGATCGCCCTGCCGCTGCAGGCTGCCGGGGTGCTTGGCCAGATAGATGCCGAACACATACTCCGGCCGCTCCGCCGGCAGCATCACCTCCCAGGCGTACTCCAGGTTGCCCTCGGCGGTTTCCTTGCGATACCAGCGCCACTCCGGCACATCCAGCACGGGAAAGAGAAACTCCACCCGATCATTCAGCACAAAGGCCTCACACAGGGGCGGATGTTCGGTATCCTCGGGCTGATTCTTAGGTTCTACCCCCCAAGCCAGGCCAAGACCGCAACACCACAGACAAAGACCTAGCAGGGGAGAGAATTTCATCAGGCGCGGCTCACCACACCGCCGGCCTGTTGCAGGGCGTGGATACGCTCTTGCAGGGGCGGATGGCTCATGAACAGCTTTTTCCAGCCATCGAGGCGACCGCCGGCAATGCCAAAGGCGGCCATTTCATCCGGCAGGGCCTGGGGCTCGTGGGCCGCCTGCAGGCGCTGCAGAGCGGCAATCATCTTCTCTCGCCCGGCAAGCTGGGCGCCACCAATGTCGGCACGGAACTCACGCCGGCGCGAGAACCACATGACGATGACACTGGCCAGCACCGCCAGCACCAGCTCGGCAATGATGCTGGTGACGAAATAGGCAATGCCGTGGCCGTTCTCGTTCTTGAACACCACCCGGTCAACGAAATGGCCGATGAGGCGGGCAATGAAGACGACGAAGGTGTTGACCACGCCCTGGATCAGGGTCAGGGTGACCATGTCGCCGTTGGCCACATGGCTGACCTCGTGGCCCAGCACCGCCTCCACCTCATCCCGGGTCATGTGGCGAATCAGGCCGGTGCTCACCGCCACCAGGGCATCGTTGCGGTTCCAGCCGGTGGCGAAGGCATTGGGGTCGGGGGAATCAAAGATGCCCACCTCAGGCATGCCGATGCCGGCCTGCTGGGCCTGGCGCTGGACCGTATCCACCAGCCATTTTTCTTCAGCGCTGGCGGGATGCTCGATGATCTGCACCCCCATGCTGCGCTTGGCCATCCATTTGGACATGAACAGGGAGATAAAGGCGCCGCCAAAGCCGATGATGGCCGACATCAGCAACAGGGCATTCATGTTCATGCCGCCGTTTTGCTCCAGCAGACCATCTATGCCCAGCAAGCGGAAGCTGAGGCTGATGACCAGCAGGATGGCGGCGTTGGTCGCCAGAAACAGGAAAATTCGCATCATCTTTGGATCACTCCGTAAAAGAAAACTGGATTCAAGTTACATTCGGCATCAGGCCACAGAGTCACAGAGATCGCAGAGGTTTCAATCGAATCTCAAAGTTAACCACTCGTGCCGTTAAGCCCCTCGCCCCCTCGGGGAGAGGGGTTGGGGAGAGGGGCAAGAGTTACCCTGCTGCAACAGATCGACTTCTCTCTGTGGGCTCCGTGGCTAAATGCACTTTAGCTGTTCAAATGGGGCAGCGGCGATTTGAGTTCAACCCCGGCGCCTATGACCCCTCAACGGCCCCTGGGTTCAGCCGGCAGGCTGAGCTTTTTCGGCAGCATCTCCAGGGCCTCGGCAAAATCGAAGTTGTCCACCGCCAGGGCCACCCGCTCCATCTGCCGGGCCAGAGGGGTATCGGCGACGATCTGCTGCAGCTCATCCACCAGGGCGCAGGCATCGTAATCGCTTTGCTGCAGCAGTCGGCGCAGCCGCTCCAGCAGGCCATCGGCACTGCGCAGGTGGGCCACCGCCGCGGCCGCCGGCGGTTCATCGGCCAGCTCGGCAATCCCGCCCAGCACCAGCTCCAGCTCGGCGATGACCGCTGCCAGCCGCTGTTGCATTGGCTCCTGCGGATCGGCCCTGCGGCAGGCGTGCTCCAGCTCGGCAGCGGCCTGCTGCAACTGGCGCGCCCCCAGATTGCCGGCGGTGCCCTTGAGGTTGTGCGCCAACCGGGTGGCGGCCTCGGGGTCGGCATCGGCCTGGGCACGGGCGAACTGGCCGGCGAAGTCGCTCGTGCTGTTGCGGAACTGACGCAGCAGCTTGCGATAAAAGGCCAGGTTACCTATGGTCACCGCCAGCCCGGCGCGGATGTCGATGCCCGGCAAGGGCGGCAAGCCATGGTCTGCGGCCTCGATAGCGGATTCTGGTTCTGGCCCTGGTTCAGATCCAGACTCAGATTCAGGCTCGGGCTGGGCTCGCGGCAAGCGCTTGGCGGGACTGATCCAGCGCCCGAGGGTGGCGAACATCTCGGCCACATTCAGCGGCTTGGCAATGTGATCACACATCCCTGCGTCCAGCACCTTCTCCCGATCTCCGGCCATGGCGTTGGCGGTCATGGCGATCACCGGCAGGGCCTCCAGATGAGGCTGCTGGCGGATGCGGGCGGTGGCGGTGTAGCCGTCCATCACCGGCATCTGGCAGTCCATGAGCACGCCGTCAAAGTCGCTGTCCTCGGCCAGCCGATCCAGTGCCTCCTGACCGTTGTTGGCCAGCACCACCTGCATTCCAGCCTGGCTGAGCAGCTCCACCGTCAGCTCCTGATTGATCTCGTTATCCTCCACCAGGAGCACGCGCGCGCCCTGCAGATTGGCCATGGCATGAGCTGTGGCATCGGCACGGGATTGTGCCGGGGTGCGCTGGATACCCCGATTGAGGGCCTCGCAGCTGGCCTGGAGCAGGGCCGAGAGGCCCACCGGCTTGGTCAGGGCACCGCCGAGAGGGATGCCGCTCAGCTCCGCCTGGCTGAGCAGCTCATCGCGGCCGTAGCCGGTGACTATGATCGCCCGGGGCGGCTGTGCCAGGCCGAGACCGTTGAGCTGCCTGAGGGTTTCGAGCCCGTCCAGCTGGGGCATTTTCCAGTCGATCAGGAGCAGGTCGTAGGGATTGCCGGCGCGCTCGGCGCGGGCGATCATCTCCAGGGCTTGAGGGCTCTCGCCGCTGGCATCCATCTGCATCCCCAGGGTCAGGCCCATGCCGACCATGATCTCCAGGGCAAAGCTGTTGTCGTCCACCGCCAGGGCGCGCACCCCCTTGAGGGCGGCGGCATCGAAGCGGCGCCGCTCCTGTGGATGACTCTGCACACCAAAGCGGGCATGAAAATGAAACCGCGAGCCCTCACCCTCGCCGCTGTCCACCCAGATGCGCCCGCCCATCATCTCCACCAGCTTCTTCGAGATCGCCAGGCCCAGGCCGGTGCCGGTGGTCGAGGTATCCGCCTGGCTGAAGGACTGGAACAGCTTGTCGCGCTGACCCGGGCTCATGCCGATGCCGGAATCGCGCACGCAGAAATGCAGCTCGACACCCAGTTCGTCCTGCTGCACCAGATCGGCGCGGACGATGATCTCGCCGCGATCGGTGAATTTGACCGCATTGTTGCCCAGGTTGATCAGGATTTGCCCCAGCCGCAGGGGATCGCCCACCAGCGCCGAGGGAATCCGCGGGTCCAGGTTGAACAGCAGCTCCACCCCCTTTTCCTCCGCCTTGAGCCCCACCAGGTTGGCGAGGTTGTCCATCACGTCCTCCAGATGGAAGTCGGTCTCCTCCATGCCCAGCTTGCCCGCCTCGATCTTGGAGAAATCGAGGATGTCATTGATGATGCCGAGCAGATTCTCCGCCGAGCGATGGACCTTGCCGATGTAGTTGCGCTGCTTGTCGTCGAGGCTGGTCTGCAGGGCCAGATGGGACATACCGATGATGGCATTCATCGGCGTGCGGATTTCGTGGCTCATGTTGGCGAGGAAGGCGGACTTGGCCTGAGTCGCCTCCTCTGCCGCGTCCTTGGCCTGGAGCAGTTGCTCGTTGATCGCCTCCATCTCGGCAAACAGCTCCTCCCGGCTCTTTTGGCCGAACAGCTGTTTCAGCCGGTCCAGTTGCTCATCAAGCTGGCCATCGCCATGCAGCGGCCAGCGCAACTGCCAGCGGCGACGGCCGCTGGCAGCGGCGAAGGACTGCAGGCTACCGACCACCGCCGGGCAGGCCGGCGGGCGCTCTGAGCTGGCGGTCTCGAAGCCGAGGATCAGCGCCGGCGCGCTGCCCATCTCCAGCGCCAGGTCCAGCTGCAGCGGCCCTGCCGGGATCAGCGCCAGACAGCAATCTGTGACCCAGGCGGCGCGGGGGCTCAATTCCAGGGGCGACTGCAGGGGCCGCAGGGCATCGATCAGCTTGCGCCGGAACTCCAGGCAAGCTTGCTCCTGGGCCAGATTGATCCTGCCGAGGGGCTCCATCAGAGGCATTTGACCACCACGCAGGAGGCGTCATCGGTGCGCTTGCCGGATTCCTCCAGCAGCCGCTCACACAGCTCGGTGGCGCTCAGGCTGCTGCCGCGCACCAGGCTGCTGGAGCGGCTGCTTTCGGAGATGCCATCGGAGGCCATGACCACCAGGTCGCCGGAGGCCAGGGCGACGGACTGGGGCAGGAAATGACGCATGCGCTCACCGAGGATGCCGTCACGGCTGACCCCGCGCCACTTGTTCGCGCCGAGCACGCGGATATGCACATTGCCCAGCCCGGCAAAGGTCAGCCGGCCGCTGGCGCGGTTGATCACCGCCAGCCCGGCAGCGGCACCGCGGGTGCCGCGAGAGCGCTCGTGCAGCAGCTTGAGCAGTTCTTCCAGGTCGTCGGTTTCCGCCTGGGTCACCACCTGCGCCAATTCATCGGCCAGGTCCGCCGCCTCGGGGCCATGGCCGGAGACATCGATGACGCCGCACAGCAGGCCGGTGGCCAGGGGCTGGATCACCAGGCTATCGCCGCTGCGGGTCTCCCCCGGATAGGGCCGCAGCCGATGGGCGTATTCCAGCTGGAGCAGGCCGCTGCCCTGCAGGCGGGTGGAGCTGAATTGGCCCGATCGGGGCTGGCCGTCGAGCCATTTCACCGCTACCACCTTGGTGCCGCGGCGCTCGCCGGTTTCAATCTGCATCCGCGACATGATCCGGCGCACCGCGGTCAGCCCCAGGCCGAGGGTGCCGGCGGTGCTGAAGCCCTCCTGCATCGCCTGCTCCACATCGCGGATGCCGCTGCCGCGGTCTTCGGCGACGATCTCCACCGCATCGTGCCCCTGATCCAGGGTCCGCGTCAGCTTGAGCTCGCCCTTGCCGGCAAACTTGATGATGTTGGTGCCCAACTCCGAGACCACAGTGGAGATCAGCACCCGCTCCTCCAGCCCCAGGTCTTGGAGAAAGGCGAGGTTGCGCGTCATCGCCACCGCCGAGTGCAGGCTGGCCATGCCGTCGAGCTTGAAGCGAATGCTGGCGGGCTGGATGGGCTGCTGGGCGTTCATCGCCACCTCATTGGCTGAAATGCTGCAGGGCCTCATCCAGGCCAAAGAAGAAGCGCAGTCCGGCGGTGTCCGCCTGGATCTCGGTGAGGTAGAGCACCACCCCGGCGGACAGGCTGACGATGGCGACATCGGCACCCATCAGTCGAATCGCCTGGAGAAAGCCGCGCACGCGCCTGAATTCCTCGGCGCTGATCACATCCACCGCGGAGAAATCCAGCACCACCGCGCGGATGCGTTCCTCGGCGATACGCTCCAGCACCGCCTGGCGCAGGGCGTCCAGCCCGTGCTGGGCCAGGTCCGGCGGCAGGGTCACCACCAGCACCCCGCGGATGCGGGTGATCGCCAGAGTCGCATTCCAGTGTTGCATGGGCCTGCCGCTTGGCTGCCTCAGCCGGCTTGGGCGTCGGCGCCCTTGCTGCCGATGGTCTCGCCCACCATCAGCAGGGCCGATTCAAAGGCATCCCGCAGGGTCGCGGTGGTGCGGATTTCATCCACATTCACCCCCAGCTCGACGATGGTGCGGGCAATCGCCGGCGACAGGCCGGAGATGATCGCATCACAACCCATCAGACGGGTGGCCTTGGTGATCTTGATCAGCTGATTCGCCACCGCCGTATCCACCGTGGCCACGCCGCTGATATCCAATACAAAAACCTTGGCGCGGGTCTCGGCGATCATCGCCAGGGACTTGTTCATGATGTCCGAGGTGCGCATGGAATCCAGCACCCCCACCAGGGGCAGCAGCAGTATGCCCTCCCAGATCGGCGTCACCGGGGTAGACATCTCCTGCACCGCCCGGTCCAGCTCGCGGCGCTGGCGATCGGCCTCGCGCGTCTCCGCCAGGGCCTGCTCCAGGGCCTCGCTCTGCTCCACCTGGGAGCTGATGTCGTAGGCGAACTTGATCACCTTTACCGGCTTGCCGCTGGGGTCGAAGATGGGCGAATAGGTGGCCTCCAGCCAGACCGAATCACCGGACTTGCTGAAGCGCTCGAAGCGGCCGCGATTGGCCCGCCCCAGGGCCAGCTCGCTCCAGAAGCGGCTATAGGCCTCGGAGTTGGCATAGCTGGGGTCAACAAAGATGCGGTGGTGCTTGCCCTTGAGCTCTTCCTCGGTGTAGCCCATGCGTTCGAGAAACAGGCTGTTGGCGCGGATGATGGTGCCATCCAGGCCAAATTCGACCAGGGCCATGGATTTTTCGATGGCGGCGATGATGCCGTTGCTGTTCGCCGCGCGGTTCTTGCCCTCGGTAATGTCGTTGGCCAGCAGGATCAGCTTGTGCAGCTTGGCGTCGTTGCCCATCACCGGGGTGTAGCTGGCCTGCAGCCAGACCTTGCGGCCCTGGCTGCCGACGCGCAGAAACTCGCCGCTGACGGCCTCGCCGCGCTGCAGGCGCTCCCAGAACTCGTTGGCATCGGCGGCCTGGCTGGGATCGACGAAAAAGCCGTGATCCTTGGCCAGCACCTGCTCCAGCTCATAGCCCAGGCTTTGCAGCATCAGCGGATTGGCGTTGAGCACCTTGCCCTCGGCGTCAAATTCCATGAATCCAGTGAACTGCTGGATGGCCTCAACCAAAGTCCGGCCTTCTGCCTTGTTTTCCTTTTGCATCTGCGTACCTGTTCAGTGAGTGAATCTGTGAAAGGATGATTGGGTGGATAGGGGAAAGAAATTCAATGTATCAGACCGACCGGATTGCTGTCAGCTTTTGGGAGCTTCCAGCGGCCAGCTTCAATGCGTGCCGCTGCCCGCTCCATGAGCCTTAGGCCTCACTTGATCTTCAGATGCTTGCGCGCCTTCTCGGCCTCGTCCACCTGCCAGCTGATGCGCAGGCTCAGACGCTGGCGGCCTTCCTCCTTGCTGGCGCTGAGCTTGAGATTGAGCAGGCCCTGGGGTTCGAGGTGAATCTCGCCCTCCTCATCGGCAAAGCTCAGGCGATGCTTGGCCAAGCCCTGGCTGAGGGCCTGAAGTATGGCCTCGATGCCCTCCACATCCTGCAGGGATTCGTGGCGGAAACTGCGATTGTCTGAGTGCATGGCCGCGCTCCTGAGTGCCTGAGCCGTGAAGTGGTGAACAAAAAAAAGGACGCAGAGAGCGCAAAGAAGCGCAGAGCACGCAGAGGGTGATTTTTTTATATCGCAGTCCGTAGCCCGGATTGAGTGCAACGGAATCCGGGGGCGTTGTTGGCACCGTGCCAGTTCAAGCGACCCACCCGCACTCCCAAACTCCATTCAAATCCGCGATCTCCGCTCTTCTCTGCGT
>JADGBD010000067.1 GCA_015231665.1 Gammaproteobacteria bacterium | reverse complement strand
CCATCTCAGGCGAACACAATCCAGGTGGTGGCTATGTACTTCACCCCCTTGGTCACTGCCCGCGCGCGGTGTTCGTGGGTCCAGAAGGGCGGAAAGATCACCAGCTTGCCCGTTTCCGGGGTCACTGAAAGCTCCTGATACAAAAAATCCGTCTCGCCGCCCTGCTCCACGGCGTTGAGATACCAGAGCATGACCAACTGACGCTGGGAGAACTGGTGGCTGCCGCCATCGATATGCCAGTGGTAGAACTCGCCCTCTTGATAGCGCTGGACCTGATAGCCCATGTCCTTGAACGGCCCCTGGAAGTAATCAAAACGCTGGCGAAACTCCTTGAGCGCGGCGGCACAGCAGCGAAAGAACATCTGATCTATGTCCTGCCAGTCGTCCTTGTCGCTGACCACCAGGTCCATGGTGCGCTTGATGTCGTTGAACTCGGCGCCGGTCTGGCCGATGACCCCGCGTCGCTGCTGCTCAGGATTGGCCTCAAAACGGCGGATCACCTCGGCACAAAAGCTCTCCGGCAGGGCCCCGGGACGCTCAAAAATGAAGCTGTTGGGCGCCAGCTCACGGATGGTGCTGAGGGAATCGGGTGATTTTTCAGGGCTGTAAGGCAGCATGGCGGTTCCTGCAGAGAGATGACAGCGGCATTATCCGCAGCCCGAGCGATCAGGGTCAACCGCCCGGCATCTGCTGGTTGCGCGCCGCCGATGGCCGGTAACTGGTAACGGCCCTGCCGCATACCCGAGCAATTCCTGTGGATTCTCGCCTGTCATCTGGCCGCCCGGGCAAGTACAATTGGCCCCCGAATCCAGACCACAACCATTTTTCGGGAGACTGCGGTGGCCGTTCGCATCAAGAGTCATTGGCACAACGACGAGTCGGACCGCTCCATGGCGGATGTGGGCAGCGCCCTGGCCTTCAATGCCTGGCGGATTGCCAAGGACAAGGCGATCAACCTGCACGGCGAGGATTTCGTCTATGCCGACGACCGGCAACGCATGGGGGTCATAGTCGAGTACCTGATCTTTCAGGTGCAGGTTGCCGATCGCACCGCCCATCAATTGCTGGAAATGGACGACGAAACCCGCCGCAGCCTGGTCGTCAGTTTTGTCAAGAATCTGGCACAGCACCTGCAAGACAACAGCGAGGACCTGTTCGGTCCCGGCGACTACGGCTCCGCCTTCATCGCCCAGCTCAACCAGCGGGTGAATGATTATGCCGAGTACAATTTCACTGCCGATGGTCCGAGCTATCCCTTCTACCGCCACCTGGGCTTCGAGATTCAGCAGATCATGGGCAAGGAGGGGGAGAATCGCTGGGTCATCGACCAGGTCATGGACAAGGATGGCCCGGATGTTGCCAAGAAAATGATGCGCGTCCTGATGGACCTAACCGAGTAAAACCATGGCACCACGTCCCGAACCCAAACCGGAAAAAATCATCGATGTGCAGATCGCCAGCTGGGTGGAAAACCTCTGTGCCTCGCACAACATCAGTGATCCGGAGATCATCGGCGCCTCCAAGCGCAAGGTGAAGCACTACATCATCAGCCACATGGAAGAGCAGAATCTGGACCTCAACAGCCTTACCCCCCTGCTCGCCGATGCCCTGAAAATCCTCAACAAACAGCTGGGCGACATCGAGCCCCAAGAAATCTGAGCCGGGCCGCATGACCCTCACCGAACTGCGCTACATCCTCGCCGTCGCCCGCGAGGGCCATTTTGGCCGCGCCGCCGCCAGCTGCTTTGTCAGTCAGCCGACCCTGTCCATGGGCATCAAGCGCCTGGAAGAAGAGCTGCGCATCAAGCTGTTCGAGCGCAGCACCCATGAGGTCAAGGTCACCGCCGAGGGCCGCGCCATCGTCGAACAGGCCCAGCGGGTGATCGAAGAGGCCGACCGCATCACCGCCATCGCCCGTCACGGCCAGAATCCCATGGAAGGCCCGCTGCGCATCGGCGCCATCTACACCATCGCCCCCTATCTGTTGCCCAAGCTGATCCCCCAGCTGCACCAGAGCGCGCCGCAGATGCCGCTGATGATTCAGGAGGACTTCACCGCCCGCCTGCGGGAGAAGCTCAAGCACGGCGAGGTGGATGCCATCGTCATCGCCCTCCCCTTCGACGAGCCCGGCATCGAAACCCTGCCGCTCTACGACGAACCCTTCAGCGTGCTGCTGCCGCTGGATCATCCCTGGGCCGAGCAGAAACAGCTCGCCGTCGAGCAACTCAGTGAGCTGGAGCTGCTGTTGCTCGGCCCCGGCCACTGCTTCCGCGATCAGATCCTGCAGGCCTGCCCGGATTGCAACCGCAGCGCCAGCAACAATGCCGAGCTGCAGCGCACCCTGGAAGGCGGCTCCCTGGAAACCATCCGCCTGATGGTCAGCTCCGGCATTGGCACCACGGTACTCCCCTGCAGCGCCCTGGTGGAACGCAATGACAGCAACACCCGGGTGCTCAGCTTCAGCGAGCCGGCGCCGAAACGGCGGGTCGCCCTGGCCTGGCGCCGCAGCTTCCACCGCCGCAACGCCATAGCCGCAGTGGCCGAGGCGATCCGCGCCTGCGCCCTGCCCTGCATCAAGATGCTCGAATCCCCCGCCGAGCCGCCTCAGGCAAACTTGTCGCGAAAGGCGAAATAGACCGCACCACAGAGACAGAGCGCCGCCCAGAGGTAGTCCAGCTTAAGGGGCTCCTTGAGATAGAACAGGGCAAATGGGACGAACACGCTCAGGGTGATCACCTCCTGCATGATCTTCAACTGACCCACGCTGAGCACGGTATAACCGATGCGATTGGCCGGCACCTGAAACAGGTACTCGATCAGGGCAATGCCCCAGCTCACCAAAGCGGCGATGATCCAGGGCTTGTGGTTAAGCTCCTTGAGATGGGCATACCAGGCAAAGGTCATGAACACATTGCTGCAGATCAGCAACACAACGGAAACGAGGACGGGGTTGAGATTGGCGAACATCTAGACATCATGTATTGACGTGGAGGGCCCATGATAGTCAGAATTACCACCAAGTCCATGGGCTAATCCAGCGCCAATCCACTACCCACCCGGCACCCTCTTCACCAGTCAGGAGTCAGACAGCATGAGAACCACCGAGACCGGCATCAGCTTGCTCAAGGGCGAAAGCCTGAAGATCATCGGCCCCGCCAAGGTAAAGATCACCCAGGCCCAGGCCGCCCTAGCCACCCAGGCGGCCACCGGCAAAACCGCTGTCGCCGCTGGTGCAGGTGCAGGTGCCGGCGCCGGCACCGCCCAGGCCGCGGCCCTGACCAACCCGGCACCCGCCGCTGCCAAGCTGGCAGCAGGTGCAGCCAAAGCCGGCACCGCCGCCAAGTCAGCGGCACTCACCGCAACCGGCGGCGTCAAGGCTGCGGCCACCGGCACCATCTGGCACGGCACCGGCTGGAGCCTAGGTCTGGGATTGGGCCTGGGGGCTTGGGGTCCGGCCATAGTCGTCGGCAGCGGTGTGGCCGCCTATGCGGGTTATCGTGTGCTCAGGGCACGCCGCCTGGCCAATCAGGCCGAAGCCCTGGGTGAAGAGGCGCGGCGCATGGTCAACCCCTTCCGCAGCATGTTCAACCGCGCCAGAGCCAGTTGAGATTGAGGCACGGGAGCGCGGAGAGCGCAGAGTTGAAAAGTTATTCGAGCGCAAAAGAACCTGAGCTCTGCGCTTCTTTGCGGTCTCTGCGTCCTCTTTGGGACTGGCTTTAACGGGATTAAGCGTAGGTATCTATCCCCAGCACCTGGCTGTTGTAGAGGCGCTCTTGGTCGCGCTCGATGCTGTCGTAGGCGCTGAGGGCGTTGCGGGCGAAGGTGCTGACGCCATCGGGCATCACCCTGCCGCCCTGTTCCCGCTCCACCCGATTGCGCACCCGCTCGTATTCGCTGGCATCCAGGGTTTGCGCGGGCTTGCGGGCCTGGGGCACCGCATCCAGGGTGACGTTCTGGCGGCGCGGCTGCTCTTGCTGCAGACGCGGGTCAACCTGAGGCTGAATTAGCCCCGGTTGATAATAGGCAGCAAGGTTGTTATCGATCTGCATCGCCCTGAAGCTCTATGCCGCTGTCTCTGTGTGTGTTCGATTTATCATGCCAGTCCCAACGGAGAAAATCACCGGACAACCAGAAGGGATTGCCCGCTTGCTCCTGCCGCTGGAAAAGTGTGGTTCAACTTTGGCGTTTCCGCCAACTTTTTAGCGACCGCCGATCGCTTTTCTTTAGCCGACAGCCAGGATCAACCCGGCGGCCAGGTCATCTGCCGGCCGCCGAGCAGGTGCAGGTGCAGGTGGTAGACCTCCTGACCGCCAGCACGGTTGCAATTGAACAGGGTGCGATAACCCGCCTCGGCTATGCCCTCGTCCTCAGCCACCTGTTTGGCGGCGAGATACAGCCGGCCGATGAGTTCCGCATCCGTCACCTGCAGGTCGTTGAGCGTGGCTATATGTCGCTTGGGAATCAACAGCACATGGGTCGGCGCCTGGGGGTTGATGTCACGAAACCCCAGCACCAGCTCGTCCTCATACACCCGCTTGGCGGGGATATCTCCAGCGACGATCTTGCAAAACAGGCAATCGGTCATTTTTGACTCCAGGTGTTGAAGAAGCTGTCAGCAGCAGCCTTCAGCGGTCAGCTTAAAGCCAGAGTCCGCAGTAAACTTGGCTCAATCTGCGCGAAAAACACATTTTATCTCTGCGATCTCCGCGCTGCTCAGCGCTCTCTGCGTCCCTCTTTTCGTGCTAGCCCTGGCTGGCTTTAACTATCCCTTTCTGACTCACGCAAGCCGCGGCGGCCGCTGAAGGCGTGGGCCAGGGTGCTGCCGTCGATGAACTCCAGCTCGCCACCCAGGGGTACGCCGTGGGCGATGCGGCTGGCCTTGACCCCACTCTCGGCACAGAGGCTGGCGATGTACTGGGCCGTGGCCTCACCCTCGATGGTGGGATTGGTGGCGAGAATCACCTCCTCTACCCCACCGCTCTGCAGCCGCTGCTCGAGAATATCCAGGCCTATCTGCGCCGGCCCCAGGCCATCCAGCGGCGAGAGATGGCCGCCGAGGACGAAATAGCGCCCGCCGAAGTCCACCGCCTGCTCCATCACCCGCACATCGGCGGGAGATTCGACGATGCAGATCAGGCGATCATCACGCTGGGGGTTGACGCACAGGGGGCAGAGCTCGGTCTCGCTGAGGGTGCGACAGCTTTGGCAATGGCCGATCCGCTCCAGGGCATCGGCGAGCACGCGAGCCAGGCGCTTACCGCCCTCTCTATTGCGCTCAAGCAAATAATAGGCCATGCGCTGGGCCGATTTTTGCCCCACCCCGGGCAGGCAGCGCAGGGCCTCGATCAGCTGATCCAGCAAGCCTTGGGCCATGACTTGGGCCCTTAGAACGGCAACTTCATGCCGGCCGGCAGGCCAAGACCTGCCGTGAGCCCGGCCAGCTGCTCCTGCTGATTGGCGGCGACCTTTTGCACCGCGGCATTGACCGCGGCGGCCACCAGGTCTTCAAGCATTTCCTTGTCGTCCTGAAGCAGGCTGTCGTCGATCTGGATGCGGCGCACCTCGTGACGACCGTTCATGGTCACCTTGACCAAACCGGCACCGGCCTCGGCGCTGACTTCCTGCTCGGCAAGTTTTTCCTGGGCCTGCTGCAGCTCCTGCTGCATCCGCTGGGCCTGTTTCATCAGGTTGCCTAGTCCACCTTTCATCATCTTGTAAGCCTCTTTAGTGTGTTGCCCATGAGATATGGGATCCTGGACAAAATATCAAAAATTCAGGACGCAGAGATCGCAAAGGAGCGCAGAGTCCGCAGAGGGTTGGAATTTTTCAGCTCGGCCGAACAGCTTATGTCTCTGCGCTCCTCGACTCTGGCCTCCTGCTTCGTTCTACCTCCTACATCCCTGCAGTCGTTTGCGCACTTTTTTCTTCTGGCCTCGCCAGATCAGAGATCTATGGGTTTGATCGATTCGTTCACCACCGCCGCGTCAAAGCCTCTGTTCAGGCCCTGCACATAGGGGTTGGTGTGGAATTCTTCCTCCGCCTGCCGCTGACGCTCGGCACGCTGTTCGGCCTTGCGCTCCGCCGGCGATTGCTGGCGCTGGGCAACCGCGGCCACGGGCTCCAGGCGCAGCTTGAGATCGCGGCGAAAATGCTCGCTCAGTGCCCGCTGCAGACGCTCCACCGACCGCTCACCCGCCAGGCTGTTGCCGCTGGGCAGCAGGGAGAGCACCAGGCTATCCCCCTGCCAGCCCTTGAGCAGACAATTCTCCGCCAGCTGGGTGGCCATGCCGCCAAGCGCCGGGGCGATGGCGGCGGTGATCTGGTGCCAGTCGTCATCCGCTGCAGCCTGGGCAGCAGCCGAGGCAACAGCAGGCGCAGCATAGGCGCTGTCGGCGCGCTCGGCTACCGCCTGAGCGACCTGGGGTTGCTGTTGATGTTGCGACCGGGCAAGGGACTCAGAGTTTTTAATTTCCGTCTTTGCTGCGATCTTATCCCCGGCCAAGGGCACAAAGCGCGGCTGCGCACCCTGTTCAGCCGGGCGAAAGGCGAGCATGCGCAGCAGCACCATCTCAAAACCGCTGCGCGGGTCCGGGGCGTAGGGCAGATCACGCTGGCCGGTCAGGCCGATCTGATAATACAGCTGCACCTCCTCCGGGCTCATGCACTGGGCCAGGGCGCGCACCTGTTCGGCATCAGCATCGGCATCGCTGATCGCCGCGGACACTTGCTGACAAAGGGCGCTGCGATGGAGCAGCAGCAGCAGCCCCTGCAGGGCAGAGGCAAAGTCCGGGGCATAGCTGGCCAGCTCCGCCACCCCAGCCAGCACCCGGACGCCATCGCCCTCGGCCAGGGCCCGCAGCACCTGATAAAGCCGCTCATGGGGGATGACCCCGAGCATGGCGCGCACGTCCGCCTCCTTGACCTGACCGGCGCCAAAGGCAATGGCCTGATCCAGCAGGCTGAGGGCATCGCGCATGCTGCCCGCGGCGGCGCGGGAGAGGATGGTCAGGGCCGCCGGCTCCGCCTGGATTTGCTCAGAACCGAGAATCTGCTGCAGATGTCCCTGGATCAACTCCAGCGGCAGTTGCTTGAGATTGAATTGCAGGCAGCGGGAGAGCACGGTCACCGGCACCTTCTGCGGGTCGGTGGTGGCGAGCAGAAACTTGACGTGGGGCGGCGGCTCTTCCAGGGTCTTGAGCAAGGCGTTGAAGCTGCTGTCGGAGAACATGTGCACCTCGTCGATGAGATACACCTTGTAGCGCCCGGCTACCGGGGCGTAGGGGACGTTTTCCAGCAATTCGCGGGTCTGTTCCACCTTGGTGCGCGAAGCGGCGTCCACCTCCAGCAGATCGACAAAGCGACCCTCGTCGATGGAACGGCAAGCGGAGCATTCACCACAGGGGGTCGAGGTGACGCCCTTCTCGCAGTTGAGGGATTTGGCGAGGATGCGCGCCAGGGTGGTCTTGCCGACGCCACGGGTGCCGGTGAACAGATAGGCGTGGTGCAGGCGGTCGTTGTCCAGGGCATTGCCCAGGGCGCGCACCACATGCTCCTGCCCCACCAGCTCGGCAAAGTTGCGGGGGCGCCATTTGCGCGCAAGTACCTGATAAGACATCGCGGAAATAGACCCGTTGGAATCGCCCGTTGGATGTATTGGGTGGTGGTCCCTGCCAGCCACACCCCGGCGCCCGCACCCACCGCTGCGGCTGCTCCCTTCCGGGCCTGACCGGGTTCACGGCTTCGCGTCGCGAGGGGACCAACAGGGCCCACCATTGAGTACCGCCCGAAAGCGGGTTGGTGATTATACCCATCTTTGCCCAGATCGAAAGGAAATAGCCGTCAGCGGTCAGCTTGAAAAGCATCGGTCCGCAAATACACGCCAATGAACCCAAAACCACACCCCTTTATTTGGCGTCTATTCGCGTTCATTTGCGGACTTTTGCAAGCTGACCGCTGGCGGCTGACTGCTGGCGGCTGGTATAAATACCGCCATGAACATGCCGCCGAACCCTGAACCCTTCCGCACCGGCCTTGACCAGCTGCTGGCTGATAGCGCGCTGCGCGCCCCGCTCAAGGGGCGGCGGCTGGCCCTGCTGGCCCATCCTGCCTCGGTCAGCGCCGATCTGACCCATGGCCTGGATGCCCTGAGCCACTGCTCCGAGCTGCAGCTTTGTGCCGCCTTTGGCCCCCAGCACGGCCTGCGTGGCGAGAAGCAGGACAACATGATGGAATCGGCCGATTACCTCGACCCGCGCCTGGGCATCCCAGTATTCAGCCTCTACGGCGAGGTGCGCCGTCCGACCCCGTCGATGCTGGATCACTGTGATGTGCTGCTGGTCGATCTGCAGGACCTGGGCTGCCGCATCTACACCTTCGTCACCAGCCTGCTGTATGTGCTGCAGGCGGCGGCTGCAGCGGGCAAGGCGGTGTGGGTGCTGGATCGCCCCAACCCCGCGGGCCGCCCCATCGAGGGCCTGAGCCTGAGGCCGGGCTGGGAGAGTTTTGTCGGCGCCGGCCCCATGCCCATGCGCCACGGTCTGACCCTGGGCGAGATGGGCTACTGGTTCATCCAGCAATTCGGCCTGGAGTTGGAATACCGCGTCATCCCGCTCAACCGCTGGCAGCCGGAGGCCGCCCCTGGCTTCGGCTGGCCCCAGGGCCAGCGCAGCTGGATCAACCCCAGCCCCAACGCGCCAAATTTATCCATGGCGCGGGCCTCCGCCGGCACGGTGATGCTGGAGGGCACCAGTCTCTCCGAGGGCCGCGGCACCCCCCGGCCGCTGGAGCTGTTCGGCGCGCCCGATCTGGACGCCGAGGCCCTGCTGGCGCAGATGCAGCAGCTGGCTCCGGACTGGCTGGCGGGCTGTCGTCTGCGTCCCTGCTGGTTCGAGCCGACCTTCCACAAACACCAGGGCCAGCTCTGCGCCGGCCTGCAGATTCATCTGGACGACCTGGCCTACGACCACGCCAGCTTCCGCCCCTGGCGACTGATGGCCCTGGCCTTCAAGGCAATCCGCGAGCTCTGGCCGGACTACCCCCTGTGGCGGGATTTCGCTTACGAATACGAGTTCGACAAGCTCGCCATCGACGTGATCAACG
>JADGBD010000066.1:4557-9144 GCA_015231665.1 Gammaproteobacteria bacterium | reverse complement strand
CCGGCGAGCTTTTGATCGAGCACCACAAAGGCCGCGACGCGCTGCTCGCGCAAACGCAGCAACAGAGCCTCCAGTTGCTCGATGCTGGCATCGGCAAGCACCTCAAAACCGGCCAGGCGAAAGCCATTGGCCAAGCCAAATTCACCGGCGAAATAGAGCTTTGTTTGTTCCACGAGTTATCCTGCAAAAGCCTAGCCCGGCAAAGCCGGAACCAAAAAGGACGCAGAGGACGCAAAGAAGCGCGGAGATCGCAAAGTTGAAAATTCAAATAGTTTGAGAATATTGCACACTTTGCCTGCTCTGCGCTTCTCGACTTGGCCACCCTATCTTCCTGGTCTGCAACTGTGCGCCAGTAAACAAGAATTGTCATTGGCGTGCATTGGCGTTCATTTGCGGACCCTTTAGATCTTCACAATTTATCCAACAGCAAAATCGACAGCACCAGGCCGTAGATCGCTATGCCCTCGGCGAGGCCGAGATAGACCAGGGTGCGGCCAAAAATCTCCGGTTTTTCCGTAATCGCTGCCAGCGCCGCGGCGCCGATGGGGCCTACCGCCATGGCTGCGGCTATGGTGCTGACTGCAGTGGGCAGGGCGATGCCGATAAAGGCCAGGCCGGTGCCCAGACTGAAATCCCGTGCCGCACTGGCGACAGCGCCGGTTTCAGCCGCCACCTCGCTGATGCCCATAGCCAGCAGAACCAGCTGGGCGCCGAAGAACAGGACCACATTGCCCAGCAGGGTCGGGCGTATCCAGCGTTGTGCCCGGGCGGGTTGCAGGGGGCGTCGGTCCAGGTAAAAGCCGCTGAGAATCAGCCCGAGCAGGGCGGCGCTGAGCAAAAAGACGATGACAAACATGGCTTACCTCACTGGGCTTGATGGAATGGACGGAAAGGACGGGTAGGGCGGGTGCGCTCCGGCAGGGCGGTAGCTAAGAGGGATGAAGGCCTTGCCGTCGGCGCGGAAGAAGCGGGAGAAACCCTCGTAGTATTCCAAGCGCAGAATCTGGATGGCAACTATGGCTCCTTCGAGAATCATCACAAACAGGTTGCCGAATATCAACATCAGCCAGTGGGCCGGGCCGCTCATCATGTCGGCGAGGGTGAAAATCGCCAGGGAGAGGGCAACGTGGTTGAGGCTGAAGGCAGCCACCCGCAGAAACGACAGGCTGTTGGAGAAGTAGCCGATGATCAGCTCGAAGGTCTCGATCAACACCGTCAGGGCCCGTTCGCCGAGCGGCGCGCTGGAGCTGCGCCAGAGGTGGATCATCAGCCCCGCCAGTGCCAACAGCAAGATCACCTGCGAGGCCGGGTTGAAGCCAAGCCCCTGCACCAAACAGACCAGACCGCTGACCAGGGACAGATAGAGCACCAGGGAAAAGACCCCGCCGGGTTCGAACAGGGCAGCGCTGAGGTCCTCTTCCAGCAGGCGATTGATGATAGCGATCACCGAGGCCAGGGTGATGAAGCCGATCCCCCAGGCGAGGGCGTAGATCAGCATCAGCCCCGGATCGGACAGTGGCGAAAGCCAGAGGGGTTCGATCCAGTGTTCCATGCCAAAAACGCTGCCGTAAACAAAGCCAAACAGCACCGAAGCAGTCCCGGCAATCACCAGCGGCGGGGCAAATTGGCCCAGGCGGGCGCGAAACAGCAGGCCGAAGAGGACAAACAGGGCGCCCTGGCCGACATCGCCAAACATCATCCCAAACATCAGGCAAAAGCTGAGGCTGAACAGCCAGGTGGGATCGATCTCGCCATAGCGGGGCACGCCGAACTGCTGCACCAGCAGGCTGAAGGGTCGCAGCCAGGGATGACTGGCCGGCGGCACCGGTGCCTCGGCGTATTCTTCCGGCCGCGGCAGCCGCTGTTCGAGGAGGAAGGGATGGCGCAGATGGGCCTTGAGCAACCGCTCGGCGGCTGGCAGGTGCTCGATGGCCAGCCAGCCCTGGAGCAGGGCCAGATCACCCCGGCTTTGGGCGGCGCGACCTATGGCCAGCAGGGGCAGGGCGGCATCCAGCACGGCGCCAATCTGCAGCAGACGGGCGCCCTGCCGGCTCACCCAGGTCTGCATCGCCTGGTCCAGTTGTGCCTGCTGCTGTTCCAGTTCGGCTGAGCGCCTGGACAGCTCCTGCTGCAGTTGCTCAGGTGCGGCGCGAAAGTCACTGGGGATGTTCAATGGGCGGAAGCCGGCGGCGGTGAGCACCGGCTGGAGATCCTGCTGCGAGTGCTGCTGGGGGCCACCGATGAGTACCCGGCTCTGCTCGGGCTCGCGACTGACGCGAATGATCATCTGCCCGGATAGCACCAAGGCGCGGCGCAGGTTATTGAGATTTTCCGTCGGCAGGGTGCCGATCTGCAGTTGCAGAAAGCGGTGCGGGTTGTGCAGCTCGCCCAGGTCCAGCTGCAGCCCCTCCAGCTCCGCCAGGGTCTGGCGCAGCTGGTGCTGCTCGCGCGCTTGCTCGTTGAGCTGGTGCTGGCGGGTTTCGAACTGGCCGACTTCGGCCCAGGCCTGCTGCAACCAGCGGTGCTGGCTTTGCAAGCGCTCCCGGTCCAGCGCCTCGGGGCCCGGTGGGGCGGCGCAGGGCAGGGCGGCGAGCCAGGGCTGCAGCAAGGTCTGGATGCGCTGGAAATAGCTCAGCGATTCGCGGATACAATCGGCAAAGGCCTCGCCGGGGTACTGGTCAAGGGGATTGTCGGCCAGCTCGCGCTGGTCCGGGGCAAAGGCCTGCAGGCGGGCCAGGGCCATGCCGGCGCGGGGCAGGTCATCGGCCAGCAGATGCAGGCGCAGATGGCGGATATCGCTCCCGGCACGCATCTCAGGCGGCCTCGCGCAGTTCGGGGTCGAGGGCCTCGCGCAGCAACTGGTCGTGCAGTCCGAGCATGCGCGCCTGGATGATGGCGTAGAGCTGGTGCAGTTCGAGAAAGCGCAGAATCAGATAGGCCAGGGCCACGGCGACAATGCTCGGGCTGTGCTGAAAGAAGCGCTCGGCGGTCTGCTGCAGATGCCGCTGCATGCGCTGCTCGATGATGACGATGTCCTGAGTCTCACCGCAGATCTGGCGCAGGCGGGCGGGCAGGGCGGCGAGAAACGCAGCCACGTCGGGCTTTTCCACCAGATGACCCAGCAGATCGCTGCTCAGCTGCTGGCCCTGTTCGATCGACAGGTAATGGGCCTCCGCCGGGCTGAGGCCGTAGTTGTAGCGGTAGCGCAGCATCCACACCAGGTTGTGGCGGTCGATCACGCCGCCGAGGAGCTCGCGCATCTGGCTGCGATCGGGCTCGTCGAGGGGTTGGCAGTGGCGCAGCATCTCATTGTAGAAATACTGGTCGAGGGCGGCATCGAGAAGAAAATGGTCCTGACGTTCAATGAAACGACGATGGGCCTGGCGGGCGATGGATTGATAGGCGGTGCCATCAAGGCGGCGCAGCAACTCGCCGATGTCGTCGGTGTGGAGCAGTCGCTCATGGTCCAGGCTGAGAAAGCCCGGCAGCTGGAACAGGCTGGCGCTGATCTCGGCCTTGCTCAGGCCGGCGGTCTTGCCGCGGATCAGGGCCTTGAGGTTGAACAGCTCGTAGCGCCGCGCCCATTGCACCAGAATCTCCCGCGCCGGGCCGTTGAGGGGGCGGAGCAGGGCGCTCATCTCATCCAGCCAGACCTGGAGCATGCTCTGCTCGAATTGCTGCATCTGCCGATTGGCGTCGCCAGGCTCGATGTGGAAGCTCGCGAGCAATTCCGCTGCGGGCAGGCGAATCAGCTGCTCGATCTCCTGCGGCCGACGCAGCCGGTTGTGGAGGATGCTCAGGCGGGTGCGCAGATAGGCCTGATCGGCAGAGCGGATCACGGCAGGGGCTCCGCGCGCAGGAGTTCGGCGAAGGCGGCCTCAAGGGCGGCGGCTTCGTTGGTCTCGGCATCCTGGCGCAGCTGTTCCAGGCGCTCGTCGTAACGCCGCTGGATTTCCTTGAGGGCCTGAGCGGCTTGCTGGTCGGCCTTGTCGATAAAAGCGGCGCGCAACTCCGGCAGCCGCGCCATGAAGCGCTGCTCCTGGCTGCGGGCATCCTGCAGGGCCTCTTGCACCAGCTGCTCAGCATTGTGCGCGGCCAATTCGGTGATGCGATTGGCCTCCCGTTCGGCGGCCAAGAGTCGTTTTAGGGTGTCTTCCATATGCTAGGGTCCAGGTTTCAGGACGCAGAGATCGCGGAGAAGCGCAATGCCCGCAGAGGATTCACATTTTCCATCCGCCGGGCGCACCAGGCAGAGAGATTAGAAACCTCTAATAAAGGCTAGCTCAGGAAGTCAAACCCATGGAAAAATCTGCTGCAAACTTGATCTGACGCAGCTTGGCTGAGGAATCTTTTGCCAGACGGCAAGCAAATTGCGATCATCCGCTCAGATTCTGCTTCTATGTCTTCAGAACCACCCCAGGTGATCGCTATGTGTTTGGGTATTCCCATGGAAATCCTGTCGCTACAGCCATTCAGTGCGCACTGCGCGGCCAAGGGCGTCGAGCGCGAGGTGGGCCTGCTGATGCTGCAGCACGAGCAATTTCAACCGGGCGATTTCGTCATGGTGCACATGGGCCAGGCCATCGA
>JADGBD010000066.1:2050-4457 GCA_015231665.1 Gammaproteobacteria bacterium | reverse complement strand
CTTTTAATGCCGCAGGCTGGCGGCGGTTTCGCGGTAGGTTTCCAGTAGCTTCCACATCACCACCGGCACTTTGTGCAGCAGTTCTGCGGGCAGTTGATAGATGCTTACCGGGCTGTCGGCGCGGAAGCTGAAGTGCTCCGTGGTTTGGTTGAGGATGAGTTCTTCACCAAAGAAATCCCCTTCACCCAGTTGCTGAACCAGACGCTCGCCGAGCAGTTTGCTGACCTTGCCCTGCTTGATCAGATACAGCTGATTGGCCTCAAGCTCGCGCAAAGGGCCGCTTTGGCCGCTGAGCAGATTGGCCGGCTGGAGGTGACGGGCGAGGGTGTTTTCCAATTGTGGGCCGATGGATTCGCCAAACAGCCAGGTGGTCTTGAGGAAACAGCGGTTGTCGTGGAGGCGCAGGATTTCGCTGTAGAGGTTGTTGGATTTGACGAATTCCAGATAGGACTCCGCCGGCAGGGCGAGGGCGTGGACGTAGCTGATGGATCTGTAGGTCTCGCGCGCGGCCAGGTCGTGCAGGCCGCTGTACTCGCCGATCATGCCGCCGGTGGACATGATGACCACGCGCTCCTGATCCCGCCGCATGACCTCGACATTGCCGGTGGTGAGCAGGTAGATGGTGGAGGTGTACACCCCTTCGCGCAGGATCAGGCTGCCTGGCTTGAAGGTGGCTATGGGATTGTTCAGCAGTTTCTTGAACTGGCCCGGGGAGATGCCGGGGAACAGGTGGGCCAGATGCTTTTCCGCCAGGTGGCGCTGGCTGTCGGTGTAGTCGGGCACCAGCACATCAACTATGCCGAAGGGTGCGCTGGAGCCGATCATCTTCTCTTCCTTGCTCAGGGGAGCGAAGTTGTGGGCGAGGATGATGCGTTCGCTGACATCGGTGGCAAAGTCCTCGGCGCTGCCGTGGATGTAGCCGCCGCCGGCGTCGATCTTCTTCAGCTCCACCGCCTCCAGATAGGCGGATTTGGTGCGCTCGAAGCATTGCCGGCTGATGCCCGGGGCGGTGGGGTCCTTGGTAATCATGCGCTCGAGCACGCCAAGCGAGGCAATGTCGGCGAGATGGGCGTAGGTGCGGTAGTCGCCATCCCAGAAGGTGCGGAAAAACAGGATGCTGGTCTCTACCGGATGGGGCGAGAGCACCGGCTTGACCTCCAGTCCATCGATGTCCAGCCACTGATCGAACACCAGATCGTGGGTTTCAAAATACTCGCTGAAATCGGCGTTTGCCGTGCCCATCAGGGCGGCCAGCTTTTTGAAGATGCTGGCCCGCACCAGCGGCGTGGCGAAATGCTTGATGCGGTGGTCGGCGCGCATCAGGGTGGTCAGGCCGGAGAAGTGATCATCGTGGCAATGGGTGTGGAAGATGCCTTCGATCTCGTTCACCCCTATGCCCAGGGCCATCAGGCTGTAGATGACGTTGGGGCCGGTGTCGATGATGTAGATCTTGCCCTGAAAACAGAGCACGCTGCTCATGCAGGGGCGATTGATGTCCCAACCGTCGCCCTGACCCGAGTGGATCACGGAGAAATAGGCGCGGTTGATTTCATGAAAGCCCAGAGGGTAGGGCGACCAGTAACGCTGAAACCGCTCCAGATTGAGGTCTACCACCACGCTGTGCTCGCGGTAGCGGATTTCGAAGCGACTCAGCTGCAGGCGGCGAATCTCGACGCCGTCACGAATCTCGGTCCAGTCGTTGTGATCCAGAATCAGGGAGTCGAGCAATTCCTCGCTGGCCTGAAGCTTGCCAAAGGAAAAGGCCAGCTTCATCCGAAACAGATCGCGCGCCTCTTCGGCGCTGGCACCGGTGGCGCGAATCTCGTCCTCGGAGAGGAGTCCGTAATTACCCCGGTGGATATAGGCCAGTTGCGCCTCGACCTGATTGGGGGAGCCGATCAGCAGGGGCTTGCGGCCGGTGTTGTTGGGGTGGTTGGGCATGATCATGCCCTGACGATAGAGCATCTGCAGCACGGGGAATTCGGCCTGGTTGGCGAAGGCGCCATTCTGCAGCATGGTATCGGAGAGCAGAATGGCATTGGGGCCGCTCTCGTAATTGACCCCGTCCTTGGTCTTGGGGGAAATCAGGCCACGGCGCATCAGATGCTTGACCGAGTCCTCCGGACAACCGCAGAGAATGCGCAAATCCGCCTCTGGCACTTCGACCCAGTAGATGCCGGTGCTTACCTCGATCTTGCTGATTTCCGTCTTGCTGGTTTCCGCAATGGACTGCATAGCTGTTCGAGTCTCCAGAGGATCTGTGGCATTCAAGTGGCCTAGATTTTAGTACAAATCCTAAAATTTATACACAAGCCCATGAATTTTATGGAAAACGCTATAAATATCCTGGGATATTCTGCAGCAGCGACCAGCTTAAGCCTATGCAATTCATGGGCTTACTGTGAAA
>JADGBD010000066.1:0-1950 GCA_015231665.1 Gammaproteobacteria bacterium | reverse complement strand
TGGGGAGAGGGAACGATCAGGAGCAAGTTGCCCCATGATCGTTAGCCAGCAGGAAGGGTCGCGGCGAAGTGAGGGCAGCTCAGCGACAGGTCCGGACCTGTGGGCCGCACAACCTATTCCGTCGGCATCTGTGATTTAACATAATATACATTATGCGAACCTATGGATCGAACTGAAGGCTGGCGGCTGAACGCTGGCAGCTCAAAATATCTGCACCGGATTCAGGCCGAATTTGCTCGGGTCAATAATGTGCACCACTCGGTCGGCGCTCATCTCGCGGCTGATGTCCACATCCTGCAGCGGTATCCGGCAGTTCTTGCGGGCATCGTAGGCCAGACGCAGCACCGGTCGCAGCAGGTCCTGAGTCTGATCGATCACCAGCGCGACCAGGCCAGATTCCAGTTGCACCATGGAACCCACCGGATAGATGCCAAGACAATGGACGAAACTTTCCACCAGCCGTCGCGACAGATCCTTGGGGCTCCATTCCAGCATGCTTTTGAGCGTGGCCGTGGGCTGCCAGGCGGACTTGTAAACCCGCTCCGAGGTCAAGGCGTCATAGACATCGACAATCGCCGCCATCTGGCCCACTTGGCTGATCTGCGCATCCTTGAGCCCTTGGGGATAACCGCTACCGTCGATTTTCTCGTGGTGCAACTGGGTGACTTCCAGAGGAATGGTCCCCAGACCCTGGATCGACGCGATCATCTCCACCCCCAGGCTGACGTGCTGGCGCATGATCTCGAACTCGCCAGGCGCAAGCCGGCCTGGCTTGTTGAGGACCCTATCTGGCACCCTGGCCTTGCCGATGTCGTGCAGCAGCCCACCGAGGGCCAGCTGGCGCAGCTCATCCTCGCCCATGCCCAGATCGCGACCGAAGGCAATCAGCAAGCCGGCTACGGATACCGAGTGCATGAAGGTGTATTCGTCCTTGTGCTTGAGCCGACTGATGCCGTTGAGGGCGTGGTGATTGCGCAGGCAAGCCTGCACCAGGGATTCGGCCACAGGTTCAAGGCCGGAGATCTGCGCCTGCTTGCCCAGACGCACCTCGTGCATCAGATGCTTGATGATCCCCGAGGCCTGGGTGACCAGCTTCTTTGCCCGGCCAAACTCGCCGGCAGCAGGATAATGCGCGGGTTTGCGCGCTGAAGTTTTGGCAGGCTCTGGCGCTGCTGCCGGCTTTGGCGCGGCAACCTCGGCCACATCGCAGCCCTTGCTGGTGTCGATGAGCAGGCTGCGAATCCCCGACTGCTGCACCCGCCGCAACAGAGGCTCGGAATTCACCAGAAAGCTGTTGCTGAAAAAATTGTGCTCGGTCCAGGGGCAATCCAGATCGTGGATATACACCCCAAGCTGTAGTGAAGAGACATCAATCCGCTTGATCACGAGGTTATGTGCTCCGCTAAACCTGTGGAAAATCAATGCCAGGCCCAAGGCCACCCAGCAATCCAAATGATTCGGTCATTGGGTATTCTTAGGCATAGCGCTTCCCAGCACAACCACCCCCAAAAGATTTACCCCTTGGGTTGATTCTCTCTTCTGATCAATAAGCTACCATGGCATGATCGCGTCTCTGCACTGCTTTTCTGATTGTCGGCCTGCTCTATGTGGTCATGCAAGAGGTGGTCTGGTTTGTGCTGGCCGAGCTCGGCTCCATCGGCGCCCTGCCGGAGTCCATCCGCCCTCCCCTGGCCAATTCCCTGGTACTGCTGGCGCTGCTGCGTCTGCTCCTCGCCGGCTTCCAGCCCTTAGCTTCCAACGGTCAGCAGGCAGCTTTAGCTCTGCGAATAATTCGAGTGTCCCAAACTTGGCAGCTGGCGGCTGACATCTGGAGGCTGGCAGAACAATAAAACAGATAGTTAGCGAATTATTCTTGAAATTACTTTAAATATGCCCTACCTTCCTATTGACCTATAAACTCTTTCGTCGATAGCCATGCAGGTAGCAACA
>JADGBD010000065.1 GCA_015231665.1 Gammaproteobacteria bacterium | reverse complement strand
TTTTGCTGCTGCTCGATGAGGATCTGCGCTGCCTTCCTCCCCTTGATGCGGCGGTTGTTCCAGAAGATCCAGGGGTAGATCTTGGCGCCCACCTCGGCATCGACACAGTTAATGGTGATGGTGACGTGATCGATATTGTGCTTGCACAGCTCGTCAACCTGTTCGGGCAGCGACAGTCCGTTGGTGGAGACGCACAGCTTGATGTCCGGGGCCTTCTCGGTCAGTTGGCGGAAGGTCTCGAAGGTGCGCTCCGGGTTGGCCAGCGGATCGCCGGGCCCGGCGATGCCCAGCACGGTCATCTGCGGGATATTGGCGGCCACCGCCATCACCTTCTTCACCGCCTGATCCGGCGTCAACAGCTCCGAGACCACGCCGGGGCGCGACTCGTTGGCGCAGTCGTACTTACGGTTGCAGTAGTGGCACTGGATATTGCAGGCCGGCGCCACCGCCACGTGCATGCGGGCGAAATGATGGTGGGCCTGCTCGGAATAGCAGGGATGATCCTGCACCTTCTTGCGGATGTGCTCCGGCAGGTGGGCCAGTTGCTCACTGCTGCCACCACAGCCAGAGGCGGAACAACCGGCGTCGCTCTGCCCAGCCGAGTCATGGCTGTTCGCGGACAATTCCATACAGGCTCTCCAAACAGATTGCACAGAAAAATAAGGGTTCACAGCCTGTTTGCAATCGGCGTGCCTACTTGGAAATAGTTTTATTTATATGATATTTATGAAGTATTTTTTTGAGGCATGGCGCTTGTGGGATTCTCGACAAGACAATGCAAAGGCTCTGTAACAGGTCCGACAAGACCGCTCGGACAGGATCAGGCCGGGGCCTACAACAGCGGGCGATCAAACAGGGCTTCGATCTCGGCGGCGCTCATGGGCTTGCCGAACAGATACCCCTGCATCTCATAGCAGCCATGGGCCTGCAGGTGCGCCAACTGCTTGCCGGTCTCGACACCTTCGGCGATCACCGACAGCTTGAGGCTGCGCGCCATGGAGATAATGGTGGCGACGATAGTGCCATCGTTGGCGTTGTGGGGTACGCCGCTGACAAAGGAACGGTCGATCTTGAGTTTGTCGATGGCGAAGCGTTTCAGGTGAGCCAGCGAGGAATAGCCCGTACCAAAATCATCGATGGCAAGTTGGATACCGCTTTCACTGAGTCGTGACAGGCAGGCGCTGGCCTCATCGACGTTGCCCATGATGGCGCCCTCGGTCAGTTCCAGCTCCAGGTGTTCTGGTGCCAGGCCGCACGTCCCCAACACGTCATGCACCCGTTGCAGCACATTGCGCTGGCGTAACTGCATGGGTGACAGGTTCACCGCGATGCGACGCAGATTCCAGCCCTGAGCCAGCCAGCGGGCCATCTGGCAGCAGGCCTGGCGCAGCACCCAGTCGCCAATGGGATTGATCAGTCCCAATTCTTCGGCCAGGGGAATGAACAGGTCCGGGCGCACCCAGCCCAGCGTCGGATGATGCCAGCGCAACAGCGCCTCGGCACCGATCACCCGCCCCAGGTTGACATCCACCTGGGGTTGATAGGCCAGACTGAAGGCCTCCTGCTCCACCGCCTGGCGCAGGGCCTGTTCCAACACCAGGCGCTCGGACACATGCTGGTTCAACTGACGGGTATAGAACTGGTAGTTGTCGCGACCCAGTTCCTTGGCTCGATCCAG
This sequence comes from Gammaproteobacteria bacterium, assembly GCA_015231665.1. Classification (GTDB taxonomy): domain Bacteria; phylum Pseudomonadota; class Gammaproteobacteria; order Chromatiales; family Chromatiaceae; genus Magnetovirga. The sequence continues at coordinate 7,468 of JADGBD010000065.1, read as the reverse complement.
TGCGGTGCTGGCATGCTTGACCAGGGTGTCCGGCTCGACACCGTCGTCGGGGTAGAGGCTGATACCGATACTGAGGCTCAGGTAGAGCTCTAGGTCCGCCTGGTGAAACGGCTCGGTAAACAATCGACGCAGTTTCTCTGCCACCGCGCTGACCTGGCCGGCATCGCGGATTGGCACCAACAGCAGACTGAACTCGTCACCACCCATGCGGCACAGGCTATCGCCCTCGCGCAACCCGGCCTGAATGCGCAGGGCCGCTTGCTGCAGGATACGATCGCCGACGCCATGGCCGAGACTCTCGTTGATGTGACTGAACCGGTCCAGACCCATGAACAGGACCGCCACCTGGCCACCATCGCGCGATGCCTTGGCCAGTTCCAGTTGCAGGCGGTCAAAAAACAGCGCCCGGTTGGGTAACCGGGTCAGGCCATCGTAGTAAGCCAGGTAGCGCAGGCGCTCCTGCACCTGGTGCTGGGTGCCGATATCGGTAAAGATGCCGACATAGTGCTCGACCCGCCCGGCGTCATCGCGGATGGCGGAGATACTGAGCCATTCGGGATAGATCTCGCCGTTCTTGCGCCGGTTCCAGATTTCCCCCTGCCAGAAGCCCTTTTTCGCCAGTTCGGCGAACATCTGCTGATAGAAATCTGCCCCCTGACAACCCGACTTGAGAATGCTGGGCTTGTACCCCACCACCTCTTCCAGGCTGTAGCCGGTGGTGATCTCGAAGGCCGGGTTGACACTCTGGATATGGCCGCGACCATCGGTCACCACCACGCCTTCCTGCGTATGCTCGATCACCTTGGCGGCCAGTTCGCGGTTGATCAACGTCGGCATCGGCCCCGCCAGGGGCGAGGCGGCCAACAGCAGACCGGCATCGGCAGGAGGCTGGCGCAGCATCCAATCAAGCCGCAGCAGGCACTCGCCCTGCTCACCCTGATGGAAGCGTGCGTACAGCGGGCCCTCCCCGCTGCCGACCAACAGCAACTGCTGCTTGGCCCAGGCCGTGCCCGCATCGTCGTCCAACATCAGCTCGGCCAGAGCCGTTCCGACCAGCTCCGCCGGGTCGCGCCCCAGCAGGCGCGCGAAGTTGCCATTGACCGCAACCAGGCAGCCCTGGCCATCAAGCTCCGCCAGCCCTACCTCAGCCATGGCCGGCACCAGCATGGCGCGCTTGGGCAGACAAATGGATGGGGTATGCCATGGGCTATCGCTATCGGTCAGTGAGTGACTGCATTTCATTCTGGACATGCGAACTAGAGCTGCCGGACCTTGATGTTCAGGGTCTGGATACGGTAGGCGATCTGCCGTGGCGTCATGCCCAGCAGGCGCGCCGCCTTGGCCTGCACCCAGCCGGCCTGCTCTAGCGCCACGATCACCCGGTCGCGCTCGTCCAGCTCGGGATCGTCCAGGTACACCTGTTTGCTGCTGACCGCCGAGCTGCTGCTGTAACTCTGGGTCTGAATGCCGCTGAGATTGATCTCGCGAATACCGATGGTTCCGTCCTCGCTCATCACCGACGCTCGTTCCAGGCAATTTTCCAGCTCGCGCACGTTGCCCGGCCAGTCGTAGCCCAACAGGCTGCGCATGGCGGTATCGTTGATCGCCAGGGTCCTGCCCTGCAACCGGCCGATCTTGCCGACGAGGAAGGTGGCCAGTTCCGGCAGGTCCTCCACGCGCTCGCGCAGGGGTGGCATCTGAATCGGCATGACGTTGAGCCGGTAGTAGAGGTCCTCGCGGAAGTTGCCTTCGCGCACCTCGGATTCAAGATTCTTGTTGGTGGCCGCCACCACGCGCACATCCACCCGCTGGGTGCGGGTGCCACCGACGCGCTCAAACTCGCCCTCCTGCAGCACGCGCAGCAGCTTGGCCTGGAAGGCCGGAGTGATCTCACCGATCTCATCGAGAAAGATGGTGCCGCCATCGGCCTGTTCGAAGCGCCCCTTGCGCTGGTTGACCGCGCCGGTGAAGGCGCCCTTCTCGTGGCCGAACAGTTCCGATTCCAGCAGGGTATCGGGCAGTGCCGCGCAGTTGAGCTTGATGAAGGGGCCGTTGGCCCGCGGTGAATTGTAGTGGATGGCGTTGGCGATCAGCTCCTTGCCGGTTCCCGACTCGCCGCGCACCAGTACCGTGGTGGTCCATTTTGCGACCTGGCGCACCTGTTCGAACACCATCTGCATGCTGCGGGTATGGCCGACCATGTTGGAGAATCCGTGCTCGCCGCGCATCTTCCGACGCAGGGAATCGCGCTCGGTCTTCAGCTCCTTCTGCGCATCCTCGACCCTGCGCGCCAGGCGCACGCTCTGGCCAACCAGGTTGGCCACCATCTGCAGGAAGCGTTCGTGCATGTCGAGCACGGCGATACCGTCGGAGGGTTGCGCGGCGAGTACGCCCACGATTTCCTGGCCGATCTTGATGGGCACGCCGATGAACGGCAGCTCCACATCATAGATACCGAGGCGATCGAGAAAGCGACGATCCTCGAGGATGCGCGGCAGGATCAGCGGCTTGCCGGTCTCGAGAATGGTTCCGATCACCCCCTCGCCTGAGCGATAGCGCACCGGGCGCGAGGACTCCGGCCCCTCGTGCAGCGCGGAAACCAGCAGATCACCGCTTTCTATGTCCATCAGGCTGATCATGCCATGGTTCATCCCGTAGGCCTCATCCAGGACCTGCAGCACCTCGCTGAGCGTGGTGCTAAAATCCAGCGAGCGACTAAGCACCTGGCTGACCTGATAGAGGCTCTCCAGAGAACGCTCCAACAGAGCGCCCTTGGGCCCGGACGAACCTGCAGACTGGCGATAATCGTTGGAGATCATGGCACTTCCCCTCCCATGCCGTGCACCGGCAGACGGACAAACACCCTGCAACCCCCGATGAAGTGCTGGTCGATCTCGATGCTGCCACGATGGCCGATGGCAACCTCCTGCGCCATGGTCAAGCCCATTCCGGCATGCTCCCGCGGACGCGACCAACCGCAGTAGAAAGGCTCGAACACCTTCAGCCTTTCGTTCTGCGCGATGCCACGGCCGTTGTCCATGATGGAGATCAGCAGTTCCCCCTGCTCCTCCCGGGTCTCCAGGCGGATCTCGCGATAATCCCGACCCGACTCCTTGAGGGAGTGGATGGCATTGTCGATGATGTACTTGAACAGACCGCGCAGGGCGTTGGGGCGCGCATTGATCGACCCGAGTACCGGGGAGGCCTGCCAGTCGATGACAATCCCCGCCGACAGGAAGCTGTCGGTGGACAGTCGCAGCACCTCGTGCAATAACTCGTTGACATTGACCAGCGCGGCGGGCTCGATACGGGGTCCGGGCAGGGAACCGTGCAGGCTCTCGACCGCCTCTTCGCCGGTTTCCAGCGCCTGTTGCAAAACCGGACCCATGCCGGCGCAACTGCCCCCGTTGGCCGACATGTTCATCGCCGCTCTGATGATATTCAGCGGCGCCTGAAGCTTGAACAGAGAGGCGTTGATGGCCTCGCGCATGGTCTGCACCATCTGCTGCTCGGCCATGTTGGCCCGAATCATGTTGAGACGGGCCTCGTTGATGCGGTTACGGCTTTCGGTGATTTCGTTGGCCAGCAGCAGCAGACAGCAACCGTCCTCCTTGCGGTTGTTGAAGTAGCTCCGCGCCGCCTCGTCAAGGTTGTTGATGCGCACGCCGGAACAGGCGAACCAGCGCGGCGCCAGGGTTCCCGTGGCATCGAGTCGCACCTCGACATTGGTGAAGCCATCGCCGGAATGGCAGACCCTGGGGAGATCCAGGCCGATCTGGCTGTGCAGCGCCTCGACAAACAGCCGCGCCGGGTCATCGCCCAGATCGCTGATCAGGGTCTTGTAGGCATGGTTCTCCAGCAACACCGTACCATCGCTGTCGATCACCACCACCACCATGGGCGCCGCGTTCAACGTCGTTTCGGTCAAGGTTTTCTGGAAGCTCAGACGCCGCTCCAGTGCGTGTATCTCGGTGACATCATCGTGCATGCCGAGGAAATAGGCGATCCGTCCCTCCTCATTGAGTACCGGCGAGATGCTCAGTTTCGCCAGATACTCCTGACCATCCTGGCGGATATTGACCAGGGTGCCGCCCCATACCTTGCCCGCAACGATGCTCTGCCAGAGATCCTGATATACCTCGGCCGGGGTCGATTTGCTGGAAAGCATCGATTCGTTCTTGCCGATGACCTCGTCACGCGGGTAGCCGGTGAGCTTTTCGAAAGCGGAATTGGCATAGAGGATGCGCGCCGTGGGATCGGTGATGGATATGGCCACCGGCGCCTGTTCCACCGTCTCGAAAAACAGCCGGGGGGAGAGAAAGCGATTGCCACCGAGCAGATTGAAGGCATTGAGCAACTCGTTGGGCATATCCTTGGGCGGCTCGGCAAGAAAGCGACTGATGGTATCGAACGCTTCGGCGTAGCCATTGCTGGCAGATTGCTTCGACATGGTGCAAGGCTCCCCTGAATACCGCCTCAAACGGACGTTATCGTCCCTACAGCAAAAACCACACCAGCCCCGGAATCGGCCTGGCCGGGTATTTTCCGGCCCTTGTCAGGCCCCCCTTGTCGCAATCACTACAGACCCAACCGGGACGACTGTCGCAAATGCGACAGTCTCGATCGGCAAGTACGCCGCCGGTTTGTAGCAAGCCGGACAAATCGCCCACTGCCTCCTGCGTTTCCGATGGCGATTCAATCACCTAACCGGGCCAAACCCAAGGCGCAAGATCAACTGCGGCATTCACCGGACCTCTGGCACAGTTTCTGAAACGGTGCCTGCATATCCCTTTAGCACACAGCGAGATCATGGAGTACCTGCTCATCATTCTGTCCACGGCCTTGGTCAACAACGTGGTACTGGTCAAGTTCCTTGGCCTGTGCCCGCTGATGGGCGTCTCCAACAAGCTGGATTCGGCCCTGGGCATGGGGCTGGCGACGACCTTCGTGCTGACTCTGGCCGCCTTCGCCAGCTGGTTTCTGGAACATTTCCTGCTGGCACCGATGAATCTCGGCTACCTGCGCATCCTCACCTTCATCCTGGTGATCGCAGTGGTGGTCCAGTTCACCGAGAGGGCGGTGCGCAAAGCCTCGCCCTCGCTGTATCAGGTGTTGGGCATCTTTCTGCCCCTGATCACCACCAACTGCGCGGTGCTCGGCGTTGCCCTGCTCAACGTGCAACAGGACAACGGCCTGCTGCAGAGCCTGCTCTACGGTTTTGGCTCGGCCCTGGGTTTCACCCTGGTGCTGGTGATGTTTGCCGGTCTGCGCGAGCGCCTGGCCCTGGCCAACGTGCCTGCTGCCTTTGCCGGAACCCCCATCGCCTTCCTGGTGGCAGGGCTGCTGTCGCTGGGATTCATGGGATTTGCCGGCCTGACCACACCATAGGGGGACTCATGCTGAGCGCCAGTCTGATCATCGCCTTTCTCGGTATTGCCATGGGTATGCTGCTGGGCTTTGCCGCCCGTTTCTTCGCCATCGAGGGCAACCCGCTGAAGGAGCAGATCGAGGAGTTGCTGCCCGGCTCGCAATGCGGTCAGTGCGGCTACCCGGGCTGCGCCCCCGCCGCCGAGGCGCTGGCCTCAGGCGAGGCACCAGTCACTCTCTGCCCGCCAGGCGGCAAGGCCCTCGCCGAGGCGCTGGCGGAAACCCTCGGCGTCAGCGTCGACCTCTCGGCGGTGGATGACCAGGAACCCCTGGTGGCCTACGTCCACGAACACCTCTGCGTGGGTTGCACCAAGTGCTTCAAGCGCTGTCCCACCGATGCCATCGTCGGCGGCCCCAAGCAGATTCACGCCGTCTTCGCCGATGCCTGTACCGGCTGCGAGAAGTGTTTTGACGTGTGCCCCACCGAGTGCATCGAAATGCGACCGATCCAACCCACCCTGCAGACCTGGTACTGGCCGGTGCCGGCCAGGGCGGCCTGATGAAACTGTTTCGCTTCAGCGGCGGGGTCCACCCCGATGACCGCAAGACCCTGAGCGCCGCGCAGCCGATCGAGAATCTGCCTATGCCGGCGCTGCTGCACATCCCCCTGCAGCAGCACATCGGCGCTCCCGCCGAACCCCTGGTGCGACGCGGGGAACTGGTACGCAAGGGGCAGTTGCTGGCACGCAGCCAGGGGATGATTTCCGCCCCCGTCCACGCCCCCACCTCGGGGCGGATCATGGGCATTGGCGGCTATCCGGCCCACCACCCCTCGGGACTGCTGGTGCGCACCATCACCCTCAGGCCCGACGACTTCGACGAGTGGCATGACGACTGCGAGGGGGTCGCCGACCCATTTGCCCTGGAGCCTGCGGAAATCGCCCGACGGGTAGCCGCATCGGGCATAGTCGGCATGGGTGGCGCCACCTTCCCCTCGGCGGTAAAGCTCAATCTGCACAAGCGCTATCGACTCGACACCCTGGTGATCAACGGTGCCGAGTGCGAGCCCTACCTCACCTGCGACGATCGCCTGATGCGTGAGCGGCCGGCCGATGTCCGCGATGGCGTATTGCTGATGGCCCGCGCCCTCGGCGTCACGCGCATCCTGTTCGCCATCGAGAACAACAAACCCGAGGCGCAGAGCGCCCTGCGCGAAGCGGTGAAGAACCACCCGGACTTCCAGGTAGTGGGACTGCCCATGCGATACCCCATGGGCTCGGAAAAACACCTGGTGCAAACCCTCATCGGCAAGGAGACGCCGGCACGGGGGCTGACCGCCGACATCGGCGTGGTGGTGCACAACGTCGCCACCGCAGCGGCGGTCAACGATGCCCTGCGCCATGGGCGTCCGCTGATTTCCCGGGTAGTCACGGTGTCCGGCGGCGCCATCCGGCAGCCACGCAATCTGCACGTACCCATAGGGACACCGCTGGAGCAGCTGATCGACTACTGCGGTGGCTTCAACGACGAACCCGCGCGTCTGATCAGCGGCGGTCCGATGATGGGTCAACCCATCTCCAGCCTGCGCGTCCCTGTGGTCAAGGGCAGCAACGGTCTGTTGGTCCTGAGTGACGAGGAGGTCCTGGCCCGTGCGGAGATGCCCTGCATCCGCTGCGCCAGCTGTGTCAGTGTCTGCCCCTGCGGCCTGGTTCCCCTGAGCATGGCGGCCATCATCCGCGCTGGCAATCTCGACGCCTCGGTGAATCAGGGTCTGCTCGACTGCATCGGCTGCGGCTCATGCTCCTACACCTGTCCCTCCCACATCCCGCTGGTACAGTACTTCAACTACGCCAAGGGCGAACTGGTCGCGCGCCAACGGGCACAGCACAAGCAGGGTGAGACCAAACGCCTGATCGAGGCGCGTAACGCCCGCATGGAGGCGATCAAGCAGGCCAAGCGCGAGGCCATGGAGAAGCGCAAGCTGGAAGCCGCGGCGAAGAAGGCGACCGAAGCCGGAACAGCAACTGCCAGGGAAGCTGTCGCCGCGGAGGCCGAGGCATGAAAGAAATCCCGCTGATCTCTGGCCCATTTGCCCACGCGA
>JADGBD010000064.1:3810-9168 GCA_015231665.1 Gammaproteobacteria bacterium | reverse complement strand
GAGCGCTGAAGGCTGAAAGCTGGCGGCTGTTAGGCACTATTTTTTCAGCTTGATCACCATGGCATTGATGCCGTTGGCCTTGAGGGTGCTGTGCAGGGCCTGCACCTCAGCCTGGCTGTAAGGGCCGCCGCGCACCCGGTGCATGCTGCGCTTGCCCTGGGCGTTGGCGATGGGGACGCTCTGGATGTCGCTGGATACGCCAATAAAACCGAGCCGCGCCTGGAGGTTGTCGGCATCGTCAAAGCTGGCGAAGGAGCCCATCTGCAGCAGGAATACCTCGGCCTGAGCGGGCTTGGCGGGCTTTGCCGGTTCGGGCTTTTTCGCTGCTGCCGGCACTGCCGCCGGAGTGCTGGCCTGGGCGACCTGGGCTGCCGGGGTCGTAGGCTTGGCAGCGGGCGGCTCTGGCTTGGGCGGTTTTTGGATCTCTTCCTCGGGCACCACCACTTCCATTTCCGGCAGCACGGTGTAGAAGTCGAACCGCGGCTTGGGGGCCTTGCTCTCCTCGGCCGGTTGTTGCGGCTGGGTCTGGGCGCTGAGGCGATCCTGCAGTTTTTGCTGCAGATTGCGGCTATCCGTCGATTGCACCAGATTCATGCTGACGGCGCCTGCGGTCAGGCCGGCGACAAACCAAACCCAGGCGGGCAGACCGGGGCGGCGAGTTTCCTTCTTGCGACTGGCTTGGGCCATTACATCTGCTCCGGTGCCGAGACGCCCAGCAGGTTGAGGCCGTTGCGGATCACCTCACGCACCGCCAGGATCAGCTTGATGCGGGCATCCCGCAGCGCATCCTCGGCGACGAGGAAGGCATGGGCGTTGTAGTAGGTATGAAAATCGTTGGCCAGCTCCCGCAGGTAGTGGGTGAGCTGGTGCGGTTCCTGCTGCAGCGCCGCGCTTTCCAGTACCTCGGGGTAGCGCGACAGCTGCTTGAGCAGCGCCAGTTCATGGCTTTCGCTGAGCAACTCCAGGTGCGCGGTGCCGGCGCTGGGCTCCACCTGCAGGCCCTTTTCCGCTCCCTGGCGCAGCACGGCGCAGATGCGGGCGTGGGCGTACTGGACGTAATACACCGGGTTGTCGCTGGATTGGCTGGTGGCCAGGTCCAGGTCGAAGTCCAGGTGCTGCTCGCAGCGGCGCATGACGTAGAAGAAGCGCGCCGCATCCCGGCCCACCTCCTTGCGCAGCTGGCGCAGGGTGACGAACTCGCCGGAGCGGGTGGACATCTGCATGCGCTCGCCGTTCTTATACAGGATGGCGAACTGCACCAGCAGCACGTCGAGCTTGCCCGGGTCGTCTCCCAGGGCCTGCAGAGCGGCCTTGACCCGCGGCACATAGCCGTGGTGATCGGCGCCCCAGATGTCGATGACGCGGTCAAAGCCGCGCTCCAGCTTGTCCATGTGGTAGGCGATGTCCGAGGCGAAGTAGGTGGTCTGGCCGTTATCCCGCACCAGCACCCGGTCCTTCTCGTCGCCGAATGCGCTGGAGCGGAACCACAGCGCGCCGTCCTGCTCGTAGGCGTGACCGGCCTGGCGCAGGCGCTCTATGGCCTTGTTCACTGCGCCGGATTCGGTCAGCGAGCGCTCCGAATACCACTCCTGATACTCGACGCCGAACAGGGCCAGGTCGTCGCGGATGTCGTCGAGAATGGTGTTCAGCCCCAGCTCGAACACATAGCGGTAGCGGTTATCCCCCAGCAGCTGCTTGGCCCGGTTCACCAGCCCATCGATATGCGCCTCCTTGTCCCCTGCCGGGGCGCCGGGCAGGGGCTGGCCCGCGGCGTCCAGCTCATCGGCATAGGCGGCGTCCTCGGCCAGATCGGCAAACACCGCATCGGCGCTCTGGCGGTAGGCATCGGCGTGCTCACGGTGGAGGGTGGCGGCTATGTCCCAGACGTAATCGCCCTTGTAGCCGTTGGCGGGAAAGCGCAGGCTCTCGCCGCACAGCTCCAGGTAGCGCAGCCAGACGGAGGCGGCGAGTATGTCCATCTGCCGGCCGGCGTCATTGACGTAATACTCGCGGTGGACGCTGTAACCCACCGCTTCGAGCAGATTGGCCACCACCGAGCCATAGGCCGCACCGCGGCCATGACCCACGTGCAGCGGCCCGGTGGGGTTGGCGGAGACGAATTCCACCTGCACCCGCTTGCCTGCCCCCAGTGCCGAGCGGCCAAAGCCGTGGCCCTGCTGCAGGATCAGCGGGATCAGGCCGTGATAGGCGCTGTGGCTGAGATAGAAGTTGATGAAGCCGGGGCCGGCGATCTCGATGCGCTCCACCAGATCCGGCCTGCCCAGCTCGGCCCCCAGCTCGGCAACCAGCTTGTCCGCCAGCTCCCGCGGCTTGCAGCGCGCCAGCTTGGCGCAGACCAGCGCGGCGTTGCTGGCGAAATCCCCATGGACGGGGTCGCGGCTGCGCTCCAGGCTGAATCCAGGCAGGCCTTCTGCCGGCAGTGCGCCAGCGGCCATCAGGCGCTGCAGGGCCTGGGAGATCAGGGTTTGAATCTGTTGTTTCATGGGGCTGAATCTGGCGTCAAGGTCCGGGGGTGCAAGGATAGCAAGAATCCGCTGGCTACAGCATCTGCAGCTTGCATCTTGCTAACCCGGCGAAGCAGAAGCCCAAGGGACGCAGAGATCGCTGAGAAGCGCAGAGGATTGAGTTTAGCCAGCGCATGACGCGGATTGACTTGCGGCAGTGGCTGAGTTTATGGGTAATCAGGTAAGTTTTTGCATTTCACCTTATCCATCAAGCGCAGTTGCTTCCTGTGTCCAAAGGAGAATTCTACTGCCAATACCTTTACAACTTTGCGATCTCCGCGCTTCTCCGCGTTCTCTGCGTCCCAATTTTCTAGTGGTAAGAAACTAGAGCATCTCCTGGGGGTCCACATCGATCGACCAGCGCAGTCCGGCGGGGGGCTTGAGCTGCTCCAGCCGGCTCAGCCAGGGCCCGAGAAAGGCCTGCAGGGCGGGGCGGGATGCGGACTGCAGCAGCAGTTGCTGGCGATGGCGGCCGGCGCGCCGCTCCATTGCCGCCGGCGCCGGGCCCCAGAATTCGATGGCGGGAGCCGCTTGGGTCTGGCCCAGCTCCAGGGCCTGCTGGGCGAAGGTCTCGGCCTCGCGGCTGTCGCGGGCATCCACCCGCAGCAGGGCCTGATGGCTGAAGGGCGGCAGCTGCAGCAGCAGCGGGTGGTCCGGTTGGCGGGTCTGGATCAGCACCCGGCCGGGGCGTTCGGCCCGGCCTGCGCGCCCGGCTACCTGGGTGATCAGCTGAGCCATGCGCTCGGTGGCGCGAAAATCGGCGCCAAACAGGCCCTGATCCACATCCACCATGGCCACCAGGGTGACCTCGGGAAAATCGTGGCCCTTGGCCAGCATCTGGGTGCCGATGAGAATCTGATGCCGACCCTCGCGCACCCCATCGAGCTTGTGCTGCAGGCTGCCCTTGCGACGGGTGCTGTCGCGGTCGATGCGCACGCTGGAATAGTCGCCAAAGCGCGCCTGCAGCAACTCCTCCAGCTGCTCGGTGCCGACCCCGTGACTGAGCAGGCGGCTGCCCTGGCATTCGGGGCAGCTGGTGGGAATGCGCCGCAAATGACCGCAGTGATGGCAGCTGAGGCGCTGGTCACCGCGGTGCAGGGTGAGGCGGGCATCGCAATGCTGGCAGTGGGCGATCCAGCCGCAATCGTGGCAGATCAGCACCGGTGCATAGCCGCGCCGATTGAGAAACAGCAGCACCTGATTGCCCTCGGCCAGCTCCCGCTGCAGGGCATCGAGCAATGCGGCGGACAGCCCCGCCTGCAGGGGCGCCGAGCGGATATCCACCAGCTGCAGCCGCGGCGATTGCGCTGCGCCCGGCCGCTGGTTCAGGCGCAGCAGCTGGAAGCGCCGCTGCTGGCTGTTGTGCAGGGATTCCAGCGAGGGCGTGGCCGAGCCCAGCACCACCGCGCAGGCGGCGCGACTGGCACGCACCAGGGCCAGATCCCGGGCGGAATAGCGAAAGCCCTCCTGCTGCTTGAACGACAGATCGTGCTCCTCATCGACAATGATCAGCCCCAGCCGCGGCAGCGGGGTGAAGATCGCCGAGCGGGTGCCGAGGACCAGCGCCGCCTCGCCGCGGCTGGCCTGATGCCAGGCCAGGGCACGCTCGCGGTCGTTCAGCGCCGAGTGCAGCACCAGCGGCTCCAGCCCCAGGCGCTGGGCGAAGCGGCGGGTGGTCTGCGGGGTCAGGGCGATCTCCGGCACCAGCACCAGCACCTGCGCGCCGCGGTCGATCAGCGCCCGGCTGGCGGCCAGATAGACCTCGGTCTTGCCGCTGCCGGTGATGCCATCCAGCAGACAGGGGTGGAAGCCCTCACCGGCGAGGATTTGCGTCACCGCCTGCTGTTGCTCGGCGTTGAGCTCGGGGCCGGGGAGGATCGGCCGCTGGCCCTCGCCGGGGGCGAGCCTATGCCGCTCGATCAGCTGTTTTTCCGCCAGGCTGGCGAGCACCCCGCCGCAGGTCCCCAGCTGGGCGAACAGTTCCGCCTGGGGCAGACCGGCCGGGCCGCAGCCTTGCAGTAGCGCAATCACCTGCTGCTGGCGCGGCGCCCGCTGCAGCTGCACAGGCTCCAGCGCCTGCCCTGCCGCGGTCAGGCGCCAACCGCTGATGCCGGGCTCCGGCACCGCCTGCCCGGAGCGCAGCAGCGCCGGCAGTGCCGCCGCCAGTACCTCGCCCAGGGGGTGCTGATAATAGCTGGCGGTCCAGCCGAGAAAGGCCAGGTCCTCGGCGCTGAGCAGGGGCGTCTCATCCAGCAGGGCCTCGATGGGCTTGAGCTTGGCGCTGGGCTGGTCGGTCTGCTCCAGGAGCTGCACAATCACCCCAAGGCGTTGCGAGCGACCAAAGGGCAGGCGCACCCGCATCCCGGGCTGGGCCTGGGCGGGAACGAGGTAGTCGAACAGGCGCCGCAGCGGGGCAAAAACGGCAATCCGGGCAAGGGTCTGGCTCATGGGAGGCATTGTACGGCGGGAGCAGCGGACGGGCAGCCGAAGTTAGGCGGATTTTGTCAGACAAATTTCACCGATTTCACCTAAGCTCGCATCCCCAGTGGGAAATTCCGAGTTGTTCACAATTTCTGTGGATAAGTATGTGGAATGACCCTGTGTATAAGTCTGCAGGGCGCATGGTTACTGGGCCAAATACAAATTGACTAAATTTTGCACAATTCTATTTTAATTAATAAAAACAATTAGATGGGTTTGTCAACAGGCTTGGGGCCAGAGTTTTTCGAGAATCTCTCCGCGGCGGTTGTCAAGGCCTTTTGCAGTGTGAATAAAAAATCGGCAGCAGGCTTGATCAGGATCAATTTCCGCGCCCCTTGTCAACCCTTTTGCC
>JADGBD010000064.1:0-3710 GCA_015231665.1 Gammaproteobacteria bacterium | reverse complement strand
TCGGCAGCAGGCTTGATCAGGATCAATTTCCGCGCCCCTTGTCAACCCTTTTGCCGCCCCTGCGTTGGTGCATTTGCAGAGGACGCGGAGAGCGCGAAGAAGCGCAGAGAGCGCGGAGTTGTTGAAAGAAGAAAAATTCAACCCTCGGCACAGCAGAAGGCTGTTTAGCAATGAAACTTGGTAGATGAAACCTAATCAGGCCCAAGCTCAAGCGCTGGATCGCTTTCTCGCCGGGGTGGAGCGGCGGGCGCTGGTGATGGCCGAGCTGTCCTGCGGCAATCGGGATGAGGCGCTGGATCTGGTGCAGGAGGCGATGAGCCGCTTTGTTCGCGCCTATGGCCACAAGCCCGAGGTGGAGTGGCCGCCGCTGTTTTATCGCACCTTGCAGAATCAGGTGCGTGATTGGTATAGGCGCGCGGCGGTGGCCCGGCGGCATCTGCAGCCCAATCCGGCGGATGAAGAAGGCGAGGAGGACTGGCTGGAGCGTCTGCCCGGTCAGGTCAGCCTCTGGCCCGATCGCCAGCTGGAGCAGGCCGCTGCCATGGAGTGCCTGATCGCCGGTGTCGCTAGGCTACCCGAGCGCCAGCGTCAGGCCCTGCTGCTGCGTATCTGGGAAGGCCTGGATGTGGCCGAGACCGCCAGCGCCATGGGCTGCAGCCAGGGCAGCGTCAAAACCCACCTGTCCCGCGCCCTGCAGGCGCTGAGAACCCAATTGGAGGATCATTGGCAATGAACGGGACCATTCAGAACAGAATCTCTTTGCAACAGCTGGTCCGCGACGGTCTCAACCAGCGAGTGGCGAGCCTGGACGGTGCCAGCCTGAGCCGGCTGAACCAATCTCGTCAAGCCGCCCTGGCCCAGCTGCAACCGCGGCCCCATTGGTTCAGTTGCTGGCTGAATCGCTGGCTGAATCGCTATGGCGCCGAGGTCTGGGGCCCGGCTGTGCTGGCTTCGGTCCTGCTGGCGCTGTTGCTCCTACCCCTGCAGCTGCAGTCGCCAGGGGCCGAACCCCTGCCCAGCGATGCGGTGATCCTTGCCCTGGACGAGGGCTACGACTACATCGACGAGCTGGAATTCGGCCTCTGGCTGGATCAGGCAGCCTTGGCTGCGGCGATGCCGGAGTGACGCAGCAGTGGGGCAATGTCCGGCTCGCGCCCGCGAAAGGCGCGGAACAGCTCCATCGCCGGGCGCGAGCCGCCCTGCTGCAAAATCTGCTGCAAAAACGCCTGGCCGGTGGCCGGGTCCATTACCCCGCGCTCCTCGAACAGGCCAAAGGCATCGGCGGAAAGCACCTCGGCCCACTTGTAGCTGTAATAGCCCGCCCCGTAGCCGCCGGAAAAGATGTGGGAGAAGCCGTGGGCAAAGCGGTTCCACTCCGGCGGCCGCACCACCGATACCTGCTGGCGCACCTCGGCAAGAATCTCATAGATGCGCCCGCCCCGGCTGGGGTCGTACTCGCGGTGGATGCGAAAATCGAACAGGGCGAACTCCAGCTGTCTGACCATCTGCATCGCTGACTGGAAGTTCTTCGCCTCCAGCATGCGCCGGTACAGCTCATCGGGGATGGGCTCGCCGGTATCCACATGGCCGGAGATCAGATCCAGCACCTGTCGCTCCCAGCAGAAGTTTTCCAGGAACTGGCTGGGCAGCTCCACCGCATCCCACTCCACCCCGCTGATGCCGGACACCGCCGGGCAGTCGATGCGGGTAAGCATGTGGTGCAGGCCGTGGCCGAACTCGTGGAACAGGGTCTGCACCTCGTCGTGGGTGAGCAGGGCCGGTTTATCCCCATCCTCACCGGCCAGCGGCGGGGTGAAGTTGCAGGTGAGAAAGGCCACCGGGATCTGGCGGATCTGGCGGCCGAAGAAGCGTCCAGCGCAGTCGTCCATCCAGGCGCCGCCGCGCTTGTGCGGCCGGGCGTAGGGGTCGAGATAAAACTGGGCGATCAGCTCGCCTTCAGGGTTGTGAATCTGATAGAAACCCACGTCCTTGTGCCAGGTATCCACGCCGGACTTGGCTGAGATATGCACGCCGAACAGGCGCTGCACCAGCTCGAACAGGCCGGCGATGACCTTGGGCGCGGGGAAGTAGGGGCGCAGCTCCTCCTGACTCAGGCGATGACGGCGCTGGCGCAGCTTCTCGCTGTAATAGCCGATGTCCCAGGCCTGCAGCGCATCCAGGCCGTGCTCCTCGCGGGCGAAGGCGGACAGCTGTGCCAGTTCCCGCTCGGCCTGGGGGCGGGAGCGCGCGGCCAGGTCCTGCAGGAAATCCACCACCGCATCGGTGGAGGGGGCCATCTTGGTGGCCAGGGATTTCTCTGCGTAGTTGGCAAAACCCAACAGCTGCGCCGCCTCGTGGCGCAGGGCGAGGATCTGCTCCATCAGGCCGCTGTTGTCCCACTGGCCGGCCTGGGGCCCCAGCTCGGAGGCGCGGGTGGCGTAGGCCTCATAGACCTCGCGGCGCAGGGCGCGGTCGTCGGCGTAGGTCATCACCGCGAAATAGCTGGGGAACTCCAGATTGATCAGCCAGCCCTGGCGCTCATGCTGGCGCGCCGCCTGGGCCGCCTGATCCAGCGCCGATTGCGGCAGGCCGGCCAGGGGTTCGATGCTGTCGAAGCCCTTGCTCCAGGCCTGGGTGGCGTCCAGCAGGTTGTGGTCGAACTGGCTGGTGAGCTGCGACAGCTCCTGGCTGATGGCCTTGAAGCGGGCCTTCTGCTGCGCCGGCAGATCGACGCCGGAGAGGTGGAAGTCGCGCAGGGCATTGTCCAGGGTTTTGCGCTGGGCTTGATTTAGGGGCTCAGCCGACTTGGCCACACCCTGGTAGGCAGCGAACAGCGCCTCGTTCTGGCCCATCTCGGTGCCATACTCCGCCAGCTTGGGCAGGCAGGCATCGTGGGCGGCGCGCAGCTCGGGCGTATCCGCCACCGAATTCAGATGCCCAACCGCCGCCCAAGCCCGGTTGAGGCGGTTGTCCAACAACTCCAGGGGTTCGATCAGGTTGTCCCAGTTGAACTCGCGCTGTTTCAGGGCCTGCTCCACCCCCTGGCGACAGTCCGCCAGCAGGGCATCGATGGCAGGCTCCACCTGCTCGGGCAGAATCTGGGAGAAGGGCGGCAGGCCGCTGAGATCAAGCAGGGGGTTCTGGGTCATGGTGCAGATTCCAAAAGGCAGAAAGCGGGGATATGGGGGTTGGTTAGCAGAAAGCCAATGGCCTTGTTTCCGGGGAGGCAGCGCGGGCGGCTCGCCTGCACTTCCTGTTGAACGCTCATTTTAGAGTCCGCCTTGTATTAACTACGGCAGAGGGGAAATCCTCCGGCTAAGGCACCACGCTGTCTCGGCTGAAGTTCAAATCAGCCATCGTCAGGTCCAGTGCCCTACCCGTCTTGGCAGCAAACTCGGGAGCCGGATCAGTTGCTTTCTGCACGAACAAGGCACTGCCGCGCTGGCCCTGCTCCCCCCGAGGAAAATCTGGGTCAGCCCCTTTTTACCAGTCAAGGCGCTTGCCTTCGGTGGTTGGTTGGCCTATCGTCCTGCCAGAAGCTTCTCCATGTGCTGAGGGAGCCGTCCCAGCGATAAGTTGACTGTCAACGTCGATCATCCTGACGGTCAGGCGCGGCTTCTGTTCAAAGACATAAATCGGTGCCAGATCCCCTTATTACCCAATTCCATTTAGTTTAGGCCGACCGCTTGTAAGCGGGATGGAATCCGGGC
>JADGBD010000063.1:1358-9183 GCA_015231665.1 Gammaproteobacteria bacterium | reverse complement strand
GCTCTTCCGGCCTTTGCTGTGCAGGCCGAGTCGCCCTTGCCCAAGCCTATGGTGCTGAGTGACAGCACGGTGGATTTGGCAAGCAAGACCCGTGAGGATGTTCAGGTGGTCCGTGCCTCGGTTGTGGTTGAGGATGTCGATCTGACCAAGCGTGTGCTCAAGGTCAAGAATGCGGATGGGGAAATCTTCAGCCTCAAGGTGCCCGCGGAGGTAAAGCGCCTGGATGAAATCAAAAAGGGCGACAGCATCCATATCAACTATTACATGTCCATAGCCTACCAATTGCGCAAGCCGACCCCTGAGGAACTGAAAAATCCCGGCTCGCTGGAAGGCGTGGCGGTCAAGGCGGATGCGACTGAGGCTCCCGGTTTTGCTGGCATGGGTGTGCTCAATGTCATCACCACCATCGAGGCCATAGACAACAAGTCGCAGACGGTGGTGCTGATGGGGCCCCAAGGTGGCACGATCAAGGTCAAGGCGCACGAACCCAAGGTGCTTGCGGGCCTCAAGATTGGCGATACGGTTGTGGTGACCCTATCCGAGGGATTGGTCATTGACATCGAAGCCGGCAAATAACTTTTACTCTGGTGTACAGATCATGCGTAGTCAGATTCTCTTTTCGGTTGCTGTTGTGTTTGTCCTGGCCCTGCTGAGTCAGCCACTGTTGGCTGCCTCTGCGGCGGATTGTGCGGCTCAGGCCGATAGGGCAGCCAGGGACGCGGGTGGCTCCGGCGGCGGTGTGGCCCGTGGTGCTGTTCGCGGTGCGGCCTTTGGCGCCATCGTCGGGGATAGCAGCAGTGCCGCCGGTAAAGGCGCCGCTCTTGGCGGACTGGTCGGCGGCGTCCGCCAAAACACTAACAAGGACCAGGTGTACAAGCAGGTTTATGACGCCTGCATGTCGGGTAAGTGAGCGCCGCTTGATCATGGCTGATGCGCTTGTGCCGGGTTTGGGCTCTGCTTCGGGCTTGGGGCAGGCGCAAACATTTTTCCAATCTCAATAAGGTATTCAGCTTATGAACCCTAAATTGATCTGGCTGTTGCTGCCGCTGCTGCTGGTCTGCACGACTTCCTTCGGCATCGCCGAGGAAAAGCCCGCTGCCGAGGCGGTAGCTGCCCCCGAGAGCAAGATTTTTACCGAAGACCAGCTCAAAGAGTTGGTCGCGCCCATAGCCCTCTACCCGGATTCGGTGGTAGCCCAGGTGCTCATGGCGGCAACCTATCCTCTGCAGATAGTGCAGGCGGCCCGCTGGCAGGAAAAAAATCCCAAGCTCAAGGGTGAAGAGTTGGAAAAGGCGATCAAGGACACGGACTGGGACCCCAGCGTCAAGTCCCTGCTGCACTTTGCCGACGTGCTCAAGCGGATGAACGAAAACCTGGACTGGACCCAGGACCTGGGCGACGCCATGTTGGCCCAGCAGGCCGAGGTCATGGCGGTGGTGCAAAAGCTGCGCAAGGCCGCCTATGAGGCGGGCAATCTGAAGACCACTGAGCAGCAAAAAATCGTGGTGGAACAACAGGTGATCAAGGTGCAGCCGACTACCGAGGTCATCTATGTGCCCTCCTACAGCCCCACCGTGGTCTATGGCAGTTACTGGGCGCCCACCAGCACTGCCTATCCGATTTATTCCTATCCGCCCTCTTACTGGTATCCGCCCAGCTACGCCGGCTCCAATCTCATCTCCTTTGGTGTCGGCATGGCATTTGGTGCCGCCATCTGGGGAGACTGTGACTGGAATAACGGTCATGTTGGCCACTACGGCGATATAGACATCAACCGCAACACCAACATCAACGTAAACCAAAACAATTTCAACCAGTGGAACCACAATACGGCCAATCGCAAGGGCGTGCGCTATGCCGATAACACCACGGCACAGAAATTCGACCAGCAGCGCACCCAGGGCGGGGTGAATAACGACCTGGCCCGCGGCTACGATCCTGGCCAGGCAGGCAACAGGACGGGTGCGGGTAATCGCGCAACCACCCTGCCGGCCAATCGTGCCGGTGAGCCTGCCACGGGTGACCGCGCCGGCACAGGTAACCGGGCTGCCACCCAGCCGGCCAAGCGTACCGGGGACGGTTCGGCAAACAAGGCGGCTAGCGCCAACAGGCCCAGCACCCAGCCGACCTCCAGCAAGGCGAGCAGCAGCCGTCCCACATCCAGCAGCGCGAGTCGACCGCAGTCGAGTTACGCTAACAGTGCCTATAGTCGGCAGAATGCCAGCTTTGATCGCGCCGCCAGCCAGCGCGGTGCCTCCAGTCGCGGCAGCACCAGTTATGGTGGCTCTCGCTCGGGTGGCGGTGGCCGCCGCTAATGCACGCAAAACCTGGCAATAACGATTTGGAGAGCACTACAGATGAAAATCGATAACAAGACGCTGGTGGCAGTGGTCCTCTGTGCCTTGGCGCTGCCGCTGCAGGCGGCGCAAAGCCATTACCCCAGTCCCGAGGCGGCCCTGGATGCCTTTGTCGAGATGGTCGGCAATCCTGTGCCGGAAAAACTCAAGGCGGTGCTGGGTGACAACTATCAGGAACTCGGCAGCGGTGATCCCGTGGCCGAGGCCGAGGGTATGCGCAAGCTGGCCGAGGCTTTGGCGGAAGCCAGAAACATTCACATGATGGACGGCAGCACGGCAATCCTTGAGCTGGGCAACGACAACTGGCCCTTGCCGATTCCCTTGGTGAAGACCGAAGCCGGTTGGCGCTTCGATACCGAGGCAGGCAAGGAAGAGATGATCAACCGTCACATCGGTCGCGACGAACTCCATGCCCTGGCGGCCCTGCGGGCGGCGATTCAGGCGCAGGAGGAATATCGCAGCGGTCAAGGTCAGGGGGCATACGCGCTGAAATTTGCCAGCAGTGAGGGGGCTCGCGACGGTCTGTTCTGGCCGGTGGCCGAGGGCGAGGAACCAAGCCCGCTCGGGCCTTTCATGGCCGAGGCCGAGGCCATGGGCTACAAAAAAAATGAGGATGACCTGCGGATTCCCTACTACGGCTACTTCTTCCGCATCCTCACCGCCCAGGGTGCCAACGCCCCCGGTGGCGCCAAGGATTATCTCAAGGACGGTCGGCTGAGCGCGGGCTTTGCCCTGATTGCCTTCCCGGCGGCTTACGCTAAGTCTGGGGTGAAGACCTTCATCGTCAACCAGCGCGGGATCATCTTCGAAAAGGACCTGGGCGAAGAAACCCTGTCGCAGGCGGCGATCATGCAGGTGTTTGATCCGGACTCCAGCTGGCATCCGGTTGAGGACCCTAGTCTCTGATACCCAGGGATTTTCGCTCATGGAGTGAGCAACCTCAGCAGCCTACTTATCTCCTATAGGGGAAGGACTTTGACAGCATGAATGAAATTAGCGAGACAGGGGGCATCCTGGCCCTGGGCTACAAGCTGTTTCAAGCCTGGCTGGACATGGCAGGTACGGAAAAACCTTCGGCTGAGCCGACTTGAGTGGAAGCATGAACCTGGCAGTGAGCATCAGAGTAACGATGATTGGGGTGAACATGAACAAATGGCAATGGGGCAGGACCTGGGTAGCCGGTTTGCTCTGGCTGGCGCTGGGGTCAACTGCGAGCCTGACCTTCGCGGCGGACCAGGCGGACAATGTCAGGGGCTTTAACCCAGGGGGAACGAATTTCAATGACCTGTTTACCGCCTCGGAGGCTCCAGCGGCACCAGCCGCAGCGGCTGCGAAAATCCCCACCCCTGCGGTGAACGGCCAGCCGCTGTCGGCCGGGGTCGGGCCTGACCCGGACAAGGGCGAGCGTTGTAACCAAATGTCGCGCCAGATCGAGGCGCTCAAGGGGAAGCCGTTGCAGCGTTCCGCCCTCAGTGAGCGGTTCCAGCAGGAATGTGCGCTCTATTGATGGGGCTGCGGCCAGCCAGGCTGAGCCGTCACCAGATATTTGGAGAGGAGAGGTTGATGAGTCGCGTGACTTTCTATGGTGTGAGGGGTTCGATCCCGGTAACCGGGGCGGAGTTTAATCAGTTTGGCGGCGACACGGCCTGCATCTGTCTCGAAGGGCCGGAGCGGACCGTGATTCTCGATGCCGGTACCGGTATCCGGGCATTGGGCAAGCGTCTGATCCAGGATGAGACCCTGGGCATCAGTCGGCCCTGCTTTCTCGCCTTTTCCCACTTTCATTGGGATCACATCCAGGGCTTGCCCTTCTTTTTGCCGGCCTACGACAGCCGCCGCAGCTTCACCATCAGTGCCTTTGGCCGCGAAGACTCCAGCAGGAGTTTGCGTGACATCTTCGCCACCCAGATGCAGAACGAGTTTTTCCCGGTTTCCTTAGGTGACATGGGGGCCAATATTCAGTTTTTTCAGACGGAGGAGCCCCGGTTTGAGGTGGGTCGAGGCTCAGTCATCGCGGTCAAGCACAATCACCCGGGCGGGGCCTACAGCTACCGGATCAACGACAGAAACGGCAAATCGGTGGTCTACTGCACCGACATTGAACACAGCGAATCGATTGACCCCCAGATCGTTGAACTGGCGCGCAACGCTGACCTGCTGATCCACGAGGGGCAGTACACCCCGGAGGAACTGCCGCGCTTCAAGGGTTGGGGCCACAGCAGCTGGGAGCAGGCCGTCCGCGTCGCCGAACTGGCCGAGGTCAAACAACTGGTGATCACCCACCATGACCCGGATCACGATGACAGCTTTCTCAGCGAGGTCGAGGCCCAGTGCCAGGCCCGCTTCCCCGCCTGCTGCCTGGCCCGCCAAGGCATGGTCCTGGAAATCTGAGGTGCAGCCATGGCTTTAGTCTTGGTACCGAGGGGAAAGCCCGCAAGAATTTGGCAGAAACAAAGGTGGTTTGCATGGCCCTGATTGGGGATAAGCTATTTCGGGTGCCAGATAAGTGGAATCCCTTTGCTCAGGCTATACCCAACCGATGGCATTTGCTGATTTTGGCACAAAATGTCAAGTCCACCCTCGAGCCATGCTTTAACATCAGCGCCGCCTATTCAGAACCTGAGTCTCACTTTTAAGTTTCACCCATTACCTGGATGACCCACGCATGAAAAGATGTATTGCTTTGGCCTTGGTTGCAGGCATGAGTGCTGCGACCCCTGTCCTCGCCTCCGATTACAGCGACTTGAGACCCAGCTACGAGAGTCAGATCAAGCCGCCGCCGGAGAGCCTTGGCACGGAAACCCTGGTTGAGTTGACGGTGAAGATTGTCTCTATAGACAAGGCCCGACACCACGTCACCTTCATCCATCCCCAGGATGGCATGAAAACCATTATTCCCGAAGACCCCTCGGTGTTGGCTAAATTGAAGCCTGGTGACATGGTCGATGTCAGCTATTACAAGGGCAATAGCTTTGATCTGGTGGACCCCAAGGAGTACGACGAGGCCAATGTCGTCACCCTGGAGGGTGAGGCCAGCGGTACCGGCCAGAATGTCGCCAAGGCGCGTGGGCTGGCCATAGGCATCCTGATCGACATCATCAGCGTGGACCCCTACAAGAAAACAGTCATTTACCGTCTGCCCGGACAGCAGCCCAAGGAGATTTCCCTGGACACGCCCCGCCTGAGACCACTCCTGACCAAGCTCAAGGATGGTGACACCATGCGCCTCATCGCCGTGGAGGCCAAGTCAGCTCGCCTGGTGCCGCGCTGACCCTAATGGCGCATCTGGCTAGCCCGCTGGCTAGCTGAATTGCCCTGTTTATCCCTTAATTTGTCATCCAATAGTTTTTCAATCCATCTGGAGTTACGCATGCAGCAGAAATTTATTGATTCTCGGGGCCTGGGGCTAGCGGCCTTGGTTCTGACCTTGGTCCTGAGCAACCTTCAGGCGGAAGAGCGTTCCGTGCGCAGCACCTATGGCAGGGCGATGACCAGCACCGGGGAGTGCGTACACAGTGTTTCCGGGAGCGAAAACCTCTGCCTGCGTGATGAGGATGGCGATGGCGTGGATGACAACAACGACAAGTGCCCCGGCACCCCCAAGGGCAACAAGGTGGATGTCTATGGCTGCATAGCCGAGGTCAAGATTCCGGACATCTTCTTCGACTTCAATAAGGCCATCCTCAAGCCCGGATTTGAAGAGGCGCTGAGTGGCTTGATCGCTGAATACCGCGGCCAGGTGCTGCCGGATGCCATCATCATCACCGGCCATACCGATAATGTTGGCTCCGATCAGTACAACCAAAAGCTCTCCATGCGCCGAGCCCAGGCGGTGAAGGACTATTTCGTCGGCATGGGGATCGATGGCTCGATCATCACCACCATCGGCGCCGGGGAGTCTGCACCCATAGCCGATAATGAGACCGAGGAAGGCCGTTCGCAGAATCGTCGTGTGCTCATCCAAGTCAAACGTGCCAGTGACATGATCAGGCAGTAGTCAGCGGCAAGCCGGGGCAGGGTGCACCGGCTGTCACTTCTGCAGCCGTTTGGAGAGCCTATGTTTCTTGACTACTTTGCTTTGTTTATCCTCGTGGTGGTGGCGGTGGTGATCTTCTACGGCATCATCGCCATCCATGACATTCCCTACGAAATTGCCAAACACCGTAACCATCCGCAGCAGGATGCCTTGCACGTGGCCGGCTGGGTCAGCCTGTTTACCCTGCATGCCATCTGGCCCTTCCTCTGGATTTGGGCCACCCTCTATCGCGAGGACCGTGGTTGGGGTTTTGATACGCAGGCCCAGCCCCAGGTCGCTGGTACGGATTCAGAGACAAAAACGGCCTTGGCTGAAATGCGAAGTGACATCGATCGACTGTCCGAGCGGTTGAACGCGCTGGACAAGCCCGCCACGGCCCAAACCACTCAGACCCAAGCAAGCGAGTAAGCGCCATGGATTTGCTGCTGATAATGACCTATGTCGCGCTCTGCGTTGTCATCTTCAAGGCATTCAAGATACCCCTGAACAAGTGGACGGTTCCCACTGCGATGCTCGGCGGTGTTGTCATCATCGGCGCCCTGATGCTGCTGATGAACTACAACCATCCCTTCAGCGAAACCCTGCGCCAGTACTACGTCACCACCCCGATCATCGCCGAGGTGCGCGGACGGGTCGTCGAAGTGCCGGTGCAGGCGAACCAAGCGGTGAAGAAGGGCGACATCCTGTTCAAGCTCGACGCCAAACCGTTCGAGGACAAGCTCAGCGGTTTGAAAGAAGAACTCAACGCCGCGCAGAAGGATCTCGCCCGTGCCGAGACCCTGTTCCAGACCCAGTCCGCCAGCGAGCGCAGCCTGGACCAAGCGCGAGCCCGGGTCGCGGACCTGCAGGCCAAGATCGACGATGCATCCTTCCAGTTGGAACAGACCATCGTGCGTGCTCCGACCGATGGCTACGTCACCCAGTTGGCCCTGCGGCCGGGCATGATGGCGCTACCCCTGGCCACCCTGCTGACCTTCGTTCATCAGGAGGAACCTCTGTTCGTCGGCTGGTTCCGTCAGAACAGCCTGTTGCGGTTGCAGAAGGGCTATGCGGCCGAGGTGACCCTCGACGGCATGCCCGGAGAGGTATTCAAGGGCGAGGTGGCCCAGGTGTTCCCGGTGATCGGCGAGGGCCAGGTCCGTCCCCAGGCCGATCTGCTGCGCTATTCGCAGCAGCGAGTCCCAGGGCGGGTGGCGGTGGCCATTCGCGTGACCGATCCCCGCTTCGACGCTTCGCTGGTGCCCGTGGGTGTGTTCGGGCAGGCTGCGGTCTATTCCGACCACTTCAGCCATGTCGGGGTCATGCGCAAGGTGCTGTTGCGGATGGCCGGCTGGATGAACTACATCTACCCCTTCCATTGATCCTCTGGCCGACCGACCAGTTGGCGCAAAATGATAAGCCTCACTGGGGCAGCCTAGTTTATGCTGCCCAT
>JADGBD010000063.1:0-1258 GCA_015231665.1 Gammaproteobacteria bacterium | reverse complement strand
TCCGGCCAAGAACCAATCGCCGGAGCAACAGGCCAAGGATGAATCCGCCTGCCACGGCTGGGCGGTACAGAACAGCGCCTACGATCCGACCAATCCGCCACCCATGCCCCAGGCCGCCGCGGCGCCCGCCCAACCCAGCGGCCCCACCGGTGCCCGTGCCCGCGGTGCCATCGGTGGCGCCTTGATCGGCGGCATCGCCGATGGCGATGTGGGCGCCGCCGCCCTGACCGGCGCGGTGCTCGGCGGGGTCAAGGAACGCTCCGCCCGGCGCAACGCCCAGCAACAGGCCCAGGCTGCCTCCAAGCAACAGCAGGAGGCGGCCTTGCAACAACGCCAGGCCGGTGAGAGCGCCTACTTCAAGTCCCGCGCCGCCTGCCTGGAGGGCAAGGGCTATATTGTCAAGTAATCCATTCCGGTAAAGTTGGGTTTGCTGAATCTTAAATGGAAGGCATCACATGAAAACTACTAAAGCAGGCCTTTGCCTGGTCCTGGCAACCCTGGCCTGTACAACAACCGTGCAGGCCACAGATAGCTACTCCGATGGTTGGCAGCATAGCCTCTCTCTCTACGGCTGGTTGCCCAGCCTTGATGGCACCATGAAGTTCGAAGTGCCACCGGGCTCAGGCTCCAGCGTGGGAGTGGACGCCAGCAAGATCCTCGACGCCCTCGAAGGGGTCTTCATGGGCACCTACCAGGCCCGGCAGGGACAGTGGTCCTTCATTGCCGACATGATCTATCTGGACCTGGGCGACACCAAGGACAGTAGCATCACCCTGGGTCCCAACCAGGGGATCACCGTCTCCAGTCGGGTGGATCTACGCTTTACCGGCTTCACCGGCACCGCGCTGGGCGGCTACCGCCTGTCCGAAGGTAACGGCCCCAGCCTCGACCTGCTGGGCGGCCTGCGGGTCTTCTCCTACAAGGCCGAAACTGACCTGACCCTGACCGCAGGACTGCCCGGCGGAATCACCACCTGGCCCGCCAGCGTGTCCAAGTCCGAGACCCTGCTGGATGCCGTGATCGGCGCCCGTGGTGAGATTCCCATCGACAGTCGCTGGTCAGTGCCCTACTACATCGACCTGGGCACCGGTGACTCCGACCTGACCTGGCAGGTCATGACCGGGATAGAGTACCGGGCCGACTGGGGTGACCTGGCCCTGCAGTATCGTCACCTCGCTTATGACCAGGCCGACAACAAGTTCCTGCAGGACTTCTCCTTCAGCGGGCCGCAACTGGGCGTCAAGTTCCACTTTTGATG
>JADGBD010000062.1:5324-9207 GCA_015231665.1 Gammaproteobacteria bacterium | reverse complement strand
GCAAGAGATAGGGCGAAGCTGAACGCCCGTACCGAGAACCCTAGAGTTCGCGGAGGTTTAATGTCTGCACATGAACCCTTTCACAACTCTGCGCTCTCAGCGCTCCTCTGCGTGCTCTGCGTCCTAAAGCATAGGGCGGGCCTCCCGTTAGGCCATGACGTCGACATTGTTGCCGCGACTGCCATCGGGCCGCGGTTCCGGCGGTGGCGCTTGCTCGGCCCGCGGCTGCTGCTCAACCTCAGGTTCGCGCTGCTGTGGTACGGATTGGGTGGGTCGTTGATAGTTGGCGGCCTCGACCCCAACCATGGATACTTCGCTCATGCTGCATCTCCTTGTTCGGTGAAAAAGCCCAGCCCTTTCGACTGGGAGCTCCCCTCAAGCTTAGCAAAGCTCAAGCAAAAGTGAAAAATTAGCCGGTTTCCCAACCTCAGCGCCCGGCGGCGGCGAGCAGGATCATGCCGGATAGGCCAAGACCGGTGCCGAAGGCAATGGCGGCGGCGCTACTGAGCACCACCGGGGAGAAAGTGAGCAGCAGGGCACCGCTAAGGAGCATGGAGCCGCCGGCGATGGCCTGAACAGTGCGCCGGCCTTGGTGTTTCAGGTCCTGGCGCAGGCCGTCGAGGGCGTCGGATTTCCATTTCACCTCCAGGCGGCCATGGAGGGCGTCGTCCACCAGCTTGTGCGCCTTGAACGGCAGCTCCGGCAGGGTTTCCGAGAGTAGCGGCAAGTTGTCCTTGCTGCGACGGAGGAAGGCGCGCCAGCCCATTTGCTCGTCGGCCCAGCGTTCGAGAAAGGGCTTGGCGGTGACCCAGAGGTCCAGCTCCGGGTAGAGCTGGCGGCCGAGGCCTTCGATATTCAGCAGGGTCTTTTGCAGCAATACCAGCTGCGGCTGCACCTCCATATTGAAGCGCTGGGCGGTCTGGAACAGGCGCAGGAGGAAGTGGCCGAAGGAGATTTCGCTGATGGGCTTTTCAAAGATCGGCTCGCAGACGGTGCGGATGGCCGATTCAAACTCCTCCACCCGGGTATCCCTGGGCACCCAGCCGGATTCCACGTGCAGCTCCGCCACCCGCAGGTAGTCGCGCTTGAAGAAGGCCAGCAGGTTTTCTGCCAGGTAGCGCTGATCTTCCTTGGTGAGGGAGCCGACGATGCCGAAGTCGATGGCAATGTACTGCCCCTTGGGGGAGACGAAAATATTGCCCGGGTGCATGTCAGCGTGGAAGAAATTGTCTTTGAACACCTGGGTGAAGAACACCTCGACGCCTTGCTCGCCGAGCTTTTTCATATCTATGCCCTGGGCGCGCAGGGCGGCGATGTTGCTCACCTGGATACCGTACACCCGCTCCATCACCAGCACGTTCTTGCGCGTGTAATCCCAGTATATTTCAGGCACATAAAGGGTATCGCGCTTTTCGAAATTGCGCCGGATCAGGTCGGCGTTGGCCGCCTCGCGGGTCAGGTCCAGCTCGTCGAACACGGTCTTTTCGTATTCGCTGACGATATCCACCAGATGAAAGCGTTTACCCTCGGACCAGAAGCGCTCACCCAGACGGGCGAGGGTGAACAGCAGGTCCACATCGCGGCGGATGATGCGCTCTATGCCTGGCCGCAACACCTTGACCACCACATCACTGCCGTCCTTGAGCCGCGCGGCGTGGACCTGAGCGATAGAAGCCGATGCCAGGGGATTCTCGTCGAACTCGGCAAAGATATCCTCGATGGGCTGGCCGAAGGCCTGTTCGATCTGCGCCCGCGCCAGCGCATTGGCGAAGGGCGGTACCCGGTCCTGCAGGCGCGCCAGCTCGTTGGCGATGTCCTCCGGCAGCAGGTCGCGGCGGGTGGATACCGCCTGGCCGAACTTGACGAAGATCGGCCCCAGCTCCTCCAGGGCGACGCGCATACGTAGGCCAAAGCTGCGGTTCTGATGCCGGTGGATCCAGTACCAAGGCGAGGTGAATTTGAGAAAGCGCAGCGGGCGAAACAGGTGGGTGGCCAGCAGCACCTCATCCAGGCCGTTGCGCAACAGCACCCAGGCAATGTGGATCAGCCGGCTGAGCTGGGCCAGGCGTCTCACAGGTGCTGCCTAAAGAAAGGGACGCAGAGCAATGGGACGCAGAGGGCGCAGAGAAGCGCAGAGGACGCAGAGGGGAGTTTGGTTGGAGCTCCCAGGGAAGACGGCAAGGTGCAAGGCTGTTGTACATCAACAGGCTGTGAGTGCCAGACAAATCTACTCTGCGCCCTCTGCGCTTCTCTGCGTGCTCTGCGTCCAAAAAATGCCAGCATAATCAGGATTCAGCCACAGAGCCGAGCAGGCGATTCACTCGCGCTTGCAGGCGTTCGACGTCGTCGCGCAATTCGTCCACCGCGCTGCTGAAATGCGCCAGCTCTTCCGGGCGCGGCAGCCAGCCGAGTTCTTCCTGCAGGTATTCGCCCAAGTCCAGCTCCAGGCTGTGGCGGGATTGCTCGGCCCAGTGGCGAGCCGAGCGATAGACGCGGCCGGCCTGATGGGCGGGGATGTCGCCGACCAGGCGGCTGAGCTGTTCCTCCCAGTCGATGTCCAGATCGGCAAGGATCTTGCCGAAGCGCTGAGCAAGGGCGCCGTCACCGTGGATGCTTACGCCGCCGCCGAACAGCTCGCCGCTCTTGTTCTCCGCCAGGCCCAGCCGCGCCAGGGCCAGGGGCGAGCCGCTGAGGCGACAGTCAGGCTCGCCCTCGAAGCGGCCGTGCAGCTGCAGGCCCTCGGCGGTGGGGATAAAGTACAGCTGCTGCGCAAAGCCGCTGAAATCGAAGCAAATCACCTTGCCCTGCAGCCGCGCCAGCCGCTGCAGGGCCTGGGGGTCCAGGCGCAGGGTGGCGTTGAGCAGCCCTTCCAGGGCGGAGATCAGGGCATCGGCCAGCATCAGAGCTTGAAGCCGCGATGGGCGGCGACCACGCCGCCGGTCATGTTGTGAAAGTCGCAGCGCTCAAAGCCGGCCTGCTCCATCATGGCCTTGAGGGTCTCCTGATCCGGGTGCATGCGGATGGACTCGGCCAGATAGCGGTAGCTGTCGGCATCCTTGGCCACCAGCTGGCCGATCAGCGGCAGCAGCTTGAAGGAGTAGAGATCATAGACCTTGCTGAAGTGGCGGTCGGTAGGCTTGGAGAACTCCAGCACCAGCAGGCGGCCGCCGGGCCTGAGGACGCGGAACATCTCCCCCAGGGCGCGCTGCTTGTCGGTGACGTTGCGCAGGCCGAAGGCGATGCTGACGCAGTCGAAGCTGTTGTCGTCGAAGGGAATCGCCTCGGCGTTGATCTGCACATACTCGAGATTGCCAACCCGACCTTCGTTGAGCATACGGTCGCGGCCACGGTTGAGCATGGCATTGTTGATGTCGCTCATCACCACCCGGCCTTCGGGACCCACCAGACCGGCAAAGCGGGCGGCCAGATCGCCGGTGCCCGAGGCCAAATCCAGCACCCGCTGGCCCGGTCGTACCCCGGCCAGATCGATGGCGAAACGCTTCCACAGGCGGTGGATGCCCAGGGACATAAGATCGTTCATCAGGTCGTAGCGATCGGCCACCGAGTCGAACACCTGCCGAACCCGCTGGGCTTTCTCGCCCACAGGTACCTGCTGAAAGCCGAAATGGGTGTTCTGTTGCTCAGTCATTCTCGATAAAGCCATTTGATGATTAAAAGTCCGCAAATTAACGCAAATACACGCTAATTCAGCGGGCACCTAGCTGTGCCTTGTGGTCAGCAGAGGAAGTTACTATCTGTATCTATTGGCGTTTATTCGCGTTCATTTGCGGACCAAACAATCAGACTAAACCCAGCTCCACTCAAGAGGCCTGCTTGCGCTTGTGGCCGGCGGCTTCCAGCTCCTGCAGGTACTGCTGCCACA
>JADGBD010000062.1:0-5224 GCA_015231665.1 Gammaproteobacteria bacterium | reverse complement strand
GCCTGCTTGCGCTTGTGGCCGGCGGCTTCCAGCTCCTGCAGGTACTGCTGCCACAGGGCCTCGTAATTCTTGCCCAGATTATACAGGGTTTCCCAGGAGTAAATGCCGGTGTTGTGGCCGTCGTCGAAGTGGATGGTGACGCCATAATTGCCGGTGGGTTCGATGCGGTCTATGCCCACATCCTCCTTGCCGATCTGCAGGGTGCGTTGGCCCGGACCGTGGCCCTGCACCTCGGCGGAGGGGGAATAGACGCGCAGGTATTCGCAGGGCAGCTTGAAGCGCTGGCCGTCGTTGAATTCCACTTCCAGCACACGCGAGAGCTTGTGCAGATTGAGTTCGGTAGGCATGGGATGCGGCATGGTAATTTTCTCCAGTAAACAAGACTGACGCCATTCTACCCCGGCCAAAGCCAAGCTGCCCGCTCAGGCATTGGGGGAAAGTGCCCCAATGGAGATTCATGCCGGGCTACAAGCCAGCGGATTTAGCGGCTAAACTGAGGCAGACAGATTCAACTCAATCGGTTAGGGAGGTTACCCATGAGCGTCCAAGCGGCACTAGAGCCCGGTTTCAGCTGGCAGGACTATCAGGGTTGGCCGGATGACGAGCGTTGGGAGCTGATTGACGGTCAGGCCTATGCCATGGCCCCGGCACCCAGTACGCGACACCAAAGAGTGGCCGCCCGGCTCTATGCTCGATTGGAGCGAGCGGTTGACGGCAAGGGCTGCCAGCCCTTCATCGCCCCGGTGGACCTGCGCCTGTCGGATTTCGATGTGGTGCAGCCCGATGTGCTGCTGGTGTGCGATCCTGATCAAATCCACGACAGTCATATTGAGGGACCGCCTGCGCTGGTGGTGGAGGTGCTCTCACCCGCCACCGCCACCCGCGATCTGCGCCAGAAGAAGGCGCTATATCAGCGCTTCGGCGTGGCCTTTTATCTGGTGATACACCCTCTGGAGCAATACGCCCAGCTGTTTCGCCTAAGTGCTTCTGGCCAGTACGACACCGGTCAGATCATCGGCACCGACGAGAGCCTGGAGCTGGAGCTCGGCGGCGGCTTACAAATCCCTCTCTGGGAGGTCTTCGACCTGCCCGCGCCCGGCAGCGAGCCGGAGAAAGCAGTCCATCACCCCTTAGGCTCTACTGACGTTCATGTTGCCAGCGGCGACACCCCGTAACAGGAAACATCTCTTCGCCGCTTCGGGACTGGGGACTCGTGAGTTGCCAAGGATGTTTCACAGTAATCTCCTGTCAGCTCGCAGCCTTCTGGCTAGGTTGGTGCTCAAAATAATCGGAGCGCCGCTTGCTCCGGTTGAATCAGAGTACAAACCGGCTCAGGTCTTCGTTCTGTGCTAATTCTGCCAGATATTTGTCCACATAGGCGGCGTCGATGCTCACCAGCTCGCCCTCGCGTTCGCCGGCGGTGAAGGAGACATCCTCCAGCAGGCGCTCCATCACCGTGTGCAGGCGGCGGGCGCCGATGTTCTCGGTGGTCTCGTTGACCTGATAGGCGATCTCGGCGATGCGGGCTATGCCCTCGTCGCTGAACTCCAGGTCCAGCCCCTCGGTGGCCATCAGTGCCTGGTATTGCTCGGTGAGGGAGGCGTCCGGCTCGGTGAGAATGCGCACAAAGTCCTCGCTGGTCAGCGCGGTCAGCTCGACGCGGATGGGCAGGCGGCCCTGCAGCTCGGGGATCAGGTCCGAGGGCTTGGCCAGATGGAAGGCGCCGGAGCAGATGAACAGGATATGGTCGGTGCGCACCATACCGTGCTTGGTGGACACTGTGCAGCCTTCCACCAAGGGCAGCAGGTCGCGCTGCACGCCCTCGCGGGAGACATCGGCGCCGCCGTGCTCGGAGCGGCTGGTGACCTTGTCGATCTCGTCGATGAAGACGATGCCGTTCTGCTGCACATTCTCCAGCGCCCGCAGCTTCAGCTCCTCCTCGTTGACCCGCTTGGCCGCTTCTTCGTCGGTGAGCATGCCCAGGGCATCGGCCACCCGCAGCTTGCGCCGCTTCTTGCGGTTGCCGCCCAGATTCTGGAACAGGCTCTGCAGCTGGTTGGTCATCTCCTCCATGCCCGGCGGAGCCATGATTTCGACGCCGAGCTGGGGCGAGCTGACCTCGATCTCGATCTCCTTGTCATCCAGCTCGCCAGCGCGCAGCTTGGCACGGAATTTCTCCCGGGTGGCGCTGCTGACGCCACTGCTGGCACGGCTTTCCTGCTCGAAGCTGCTGGGGCTGGCCGGCGGCAGCAAGGCATCGAGCACCCGCTCCTCGGCGGCCTCGGTGGCCACTTCCTTGAGCTTGGCCATCTCCTGCTCGCGGGCCATGCTGACGGCGGCATCGGCCAGGTCGCGGATGATGGAATCCACCTCCTTGCCCACATAGCCCACCTCGGTGAACTTGGTCGCCTCCACCTTGATGAAGGGGGCATTGGCCAGACGCGCCAGACGGCGGGCGATTTCGGTCTTGCCCACCCCGGTGGGGCCGATCATGAGGATGTTCTTCGGCGTGATCTCGCTGCGCAGGGGCTCCTCGACGCGGGCACGGCGCCGGCGATTGCTCAGGGCAATGGCCACGGCGCGCTTGGCCGCCTGCTGGCCGATGATGTGCTTGTCCAGCTCCTGGACGATCTCGCGGGGGCTTAAATCATTCATGGTTGCTCTTGTTTTAAGTCAGGATAAGGGTCCGCAAATGAACGCAAAGATAAAATAGGAAAATTAATTTATTCAAGAAGATAGAATCATAGTGGTTTAGTATTTTAGAGTAACTAACTGCCCCATTTCCCGAGGAGGGGGCGAGGGCTTAATGGCCTGAGTAGTTACATCCAAGATACTAAACCGCTATGACTCTACCTTCTCGAATCCTAACAGGCTTATCGGTTTACACTTCGCGTTCATTGGCGGACAAATGTCTCAATCGCAATCCAACTCTTCGATGGTGCGGTTGTGGTTGGTATAGACGCAGATGTCGGCGGCTATGGCCAGGCCCTTTTCGACGATGTCGCGGGCGCTGAGATCAGTGTTCTCCAGCAGGGCGCGGGCGGCTGCCTGGGCAAAGGCACCGCCTGAGCCTATGGCCATCAGGCCGTCCTCGGGCTCGACCACATCGCCGTTGCCGGAGAGGATCAGCGAGGCCTTGCTGTCGGCCACCAAGAGCATGGCCTCCAGCCGGCGCAGCATGCGGTCGGTGCGCCAGTCCTTGGCCAGCTCCACCGCCGAGCGCAGCAGGTGGCCGTGGTGTTTCTCCAGCTTGGCCTCAAAGCGCTCGAACAGGGTGAAGGCATCGGCAGTGGCACCGGCAAAGCCCGCCAGCACCTGCTCCTTGTAGAGCCGGCGCACCTTGCGCGCATTGCCCTTCATCACCGTATTGCCCAGCGACACCTGACCATCGCCACCCACAGCCACCTTGCCGTTGCGGCGGATCGACAGAATGGTTGTACCGTGCAGAGTTTCCATCAAAGGCTCCCATGTGTTTTTAGCCGTCTTGAGCAAACGGTCTTGTGCGAAAACAGGGCTGGGATTCTAACCCAAGCCACCTTGAAAAGTTTGAAGGGTGAAGTTTGAAAGAAAAAACCGCCGCAGGCGACCAGCTTTTCAAACTTCACTCTTCTCACTTCAAACGTCTACCACCGCTCCTTTGTCAACGCCCTCGAAGGCGCGCACGCGCAACCGTTCGCCGGGGACGCGCTGGGCCAGAGTATCGGCGATGTGCTGGGCGATGTGCTCTACCGTGGTGTCGGTCTCCAGCAGGACGCAGGTATCGGCCGGCAGTTCCAGCTCGTAGCGGCCTTCGCAGGTGTCGTAGCCAAAGCGGGCGTAGCCCTGTCCCTGGTGCTGAAACTGCTCCAGCAAGACCCTGCGATCGGCCAGATAGACGCGCCGCCAGGACTGCGCCCATGCCTCGGCCAGGGCCAGGTCGGCCAGGCCGTTGCGCTCGATCTGCAGCCGCGAGCGGTGCCCGTGGGCGATGCGTCGGCAATTGCCGTCATGGCGTCGCAGACCGTGGCTGTACTGGTAAAAGGGGCCGTCGATGGCCTCGGTGTAGAGGCGCAGTTGCAGAGCGGTGCAGTTCGCCGGCAGACTCGGCAGCAGGCGCTCGCGCATGCAGGCGGCCACCCCCTCCGGGCTGATCTGCGCCAGCGGCAGCGGGCAGAGGGCGATAGCCGGCGAGCGATGGACATAGTGCCGGCCATTCCGGCAAGCAAACCTCAGCTCCATCGCCTCTGCCGAGCCCTCCAGACTGCAGCCGGCGTAGTTCAGGGGCAGCAGCAGGCGGTGATCAAAGGCCTGATCGACAAAGCCCTTGATCTGCTTTTTCACCAGGCCGAAATCCAGCACCATGCCCTCGGCGTTGAGCTGGCCTTCCAACTCCAGGTCCACCAGCCAGGTCTCCCCGAGCAGGCCCAGCTCCGGGTCCAGATAGGAAAAGTCCATCAGGGTCAGGCGATTGACAAAGAGTCGCGGCATAGGGTTGGCAGGCCTGGAGTTGGGGCTAAAGGGGCTTAAATGCTGTCAGGGCACAATCCTAACCCAGCCACGGCGGAAACTCACTTCGCATCAGTCCTTGGGTACTGAGACATCCATGGC
Organism: Gammaproteobacteria bacterium; assembly: GCA_015231665.1. GTDB lineage: Bacteria > Pseudomonadota > Gammaproteobacteria > Chromatiales > Chromatiaceae > Magnetovirga. Next base: position 637 of record JADGBD010000062.1, on the reverse strand, counting down.
AACTCCCGAGCCCCGAAGCAGCCATGGGAGATTTCAGGTTCCGGGGTGTCGCTGCTCGCTCCATGGACCTCAGGTCTGTATTTGACCGTCGCGCATCTGGATGCAGCGGCGGGCGCGCTGGCCTACTGCGGGGTCGTGGGTGACCACCAGCAGGCTGATGCCCTGGGCGTTGAGACCTTCGAGAATATCCACCACTTCGCCACCGGATTGCTGATCCAGATTGCCGGTGGGCTCGTCCGCCAGCAGCAGTGCCGGGCGCATGGCCAGGGCGCGGGCAATGGCCACGCGCTGGCGCTGGCCACCGGAGAGTTGATCGGGTCTATGACTAGCGCGGTCGCTGAGGTTGAGTTGCGCCAGCAGCTCCGCCACCCGCTGCTGCCGCTGCGCCACCGGCTGGCCCGCCAGCAACAGGGGCAGGGCGACATTGTCGGCGGCGCTCAGGCGCGGGATCAGATGAAAGGCCTGAAACACAAAGCCGATCTTGTGCTGACGCAGGGCCGCACGGGCCTCCTCATCCAGCTGGCCGGTGTCCTCGCCATCCAGCAAATAGGTACCGGCATCAGCATGATCCAACAGCCCGATAATATGCAGCAGACTGGACTTGCCCGAGCCCGAAGGCCCCATGATGGACAGATAA
>JADGBD010000061.1 GCA_015231665.1 Gammaproteobacteria bacterium | reverse complement strand
CTACCTTCCTATTGACCTATAAACTCTTTCGTCGATAGCCATGCAGGTAGCAACATGTTTAAGAAAACCCACCTAGCCCTTGTTTTGATGCCGTTTTTGGCCGCCGGCTGCACCGGCCCCGACCTCAAGCCCGAGCCGCCGCTGAAGACCCTGAGCAACGCCGGCTCCGGTGGCAGCGCCCTGGCGATCAATAACCACAGCGATCAGCTCGCCTCGGGCGGCTGGTCCGGCAAGCTCAAGGTATGGAATTTGCCCAAGGGCGAGACCCAGAAGATCTGGCAGGCGCATGAAGAATCAGTGGCAGGGATTGCCTATGGACGGGATGACAGGTTTCTCGTCAGCGCTGGCTATGAAGGTGAGATCGCGGTCTGGCTGCCGGATGGCAAGCTGATCAAACGCTGGCCTTCGGGCTCACCGATCACCGCTTTTGTCATGACCCCGGACCGCAACGAGGTCATCAGCGGCCATAAGGATGGCTGGGTGCGCCATTGGCGGGTGCGGGATAACGCCCTGCTGGCGGAGCGGCGGGTGCACAAAAACCCGATCCGCTCCCTCGGGGTATCACCGGACGGCGCGGATATCGCCGTGGCCGATGACAGCGCCCATCTCAGCCTCTGGCAGCCGAAACAGGATCAGCTCAAGGCCTACAACCGCGCCCCGAGCTACTCCCGCTCCCTCGCCTTCTCCCCCGATGGCAAGAGCCTCTATGGCTCGGGCTGGTTCAATGTCTATCGCTGGAATCGCGCCGACGGCAAGCTCGATATCCTCCCCACCGATCACCGCGGCATCATCAACAGCATCAGCTTCACCCCCTCGGGTCAGCTGGCGAGCATCAGCCGCCAGACCGACAGCTCGGTGCTGGTGCTCGACCCCCAAAGCGGCCAAACCCTGGCGGCCTATGAGAAACACAACCTCTGCGGCGGCAAGCTGGCGGTATCGCCCGATGGCTGCTTCCTCGCCACCAACAGCGATGATGCCAGCGTGCGGGTCTGGGCCCTGGAGAACGGCTGCGCTATGCCGAAGCGGGAATTGATCGGCTCGAGATAAACAGCAGGGTTGCTGCCACAACGATGGAAGGGCCGGCCGGGGTATCCCACCACAGGGACCCGGCCAGCCCCAGCGCCACCGCCAGCAGGGCGATCAGGCTGGCGGTCAGGGCCATCTGCACCGGCGTGCGGCTGAAGCGCCGCGCCGCGGCCGCGGGAATGATCATCAGCGAGGTGATCAGCAACACGCCGATGATCTTCATCGACACCGCAATCACCAGTGCCACCAGGAGCATGAAGACAAACCGCAGGCGCTCCACCGCCACCCCTTCCACCTGGGCCAGTTCTTCGTGCACCGTCAGCGCCAGCAAGGGCCGCCAGATGCGCCACAGGGTCAGCAAAGCAATCAGGCCACCGCCCCAGATCAGCAGCAGATCAGTCAAAGTGACAGCGAGAATGTCGCCGAACAGATAGGCCATCAGGTCGATGCGCACATCCTCAATAAAGGCGATAGCCACCAGCCCGAGCGACAGGGAACCGTGGGCGATGATGCCGAGCAGGCTATCCAGGCCCACCTGCCAACGTTTCTGCATCCACAGCAACAGCAGCGCCACTGCCACCGCCACCAGACCCACCGCCAGGTTCAAATCCATCTGCAACAGCAGCCCCAAGGCCACCCCCAGCAGAGCGCTGTGGGCCATGGTATCGCCGAAATAGGCCATCCGCCGCCAGACAATGAAGCTGCCCAGCGGACCCGCTACCAGCGCCGTGCCGGCACCGGCGAGCAGAGCGAGGATAATGAACTCATCCATCCCCTGCCCTCCGCTCCTCAATCACATTGCCGTGCAGATCATGCCGATGATTGTGGTGATGGGTGTAAACCGCCAGCCCGCGCACCGCATTGGCACCGAACAGCTCCAGATAGGCCGGGTGCTGGCTGATGGCCTCGGGATGACCTGAGCAGCACAGATGCTGATTGATGCAGAGCACGGTATCGGTGGACTCCATCACCAGATGCAGATCGTGGGAGACCATGAGCACGCCGCACTGAAGGCGGTCACGGATGCGGCTGATGAGTGCGTAGAGCTCGGCCTGGCCGCTGACGTCCACCCCCTGCACCGGCTCATCCAGCACCAACAGCTGGGGCTGGCGCACCAGGGCTCGGGCCAGTAACACCCGCTGGGTTTCGCCACCGGACAGCCCGGCCATCGGCTGCAGCAGCAGATGGGCAATGCCCAGCTCCGCCGCGGCATCGGCCAGGCGGCTGCGATCATTAACCCCGGAAAGGCCAAGAAAACAACCCACCGTCAGGGGCAGGCTCTCATCCAGCTTGAGCCGCTGGGGCATGTAGCCAATGGTCAGCCGGGGCTTGACCCAGAGCTGACCGGCGCTGGGGGCGAGCAAGCCCAGCACCAGCCGTACCAAGGTGGACTTGCCCGCGCCATTGGGGCCGATGAGGGTGACGATCTCGCCGCTGCGCACCTGCAGGTCGATGGCGTGCAGCACCTCGCGCTGGGCATAGGCAGCGCAGAGGCCTCGGGCAGAGATCAAAAGGGAAGGATCGGCGACCACGCGGCACCTCAAGCAAACAGGGGCGCTATGGTGCAACAGCGCCGGGCGTCTGTCGAATTTGTATCGTAAAAAGGGAAGTTAGCCACGGATACACAGCCTCGTAGCCCGGATGGAGCGAAGCGGAATCCGGAGAGGCGCCGATCTGGCGTGGTCTTATCCGCCCTCCTCTCCCTAGCCCTCTCCCGGGGGGAGAGGGGACAAGAGGCCTGGTCAGTTAACTGCTCAGATGCTTTCCTTTTTCAAACTCTGCGATCTCCGCGCTTCTTCGCGTCCTCTGCGTCCTGTGTGGTTCCGGCTTTGCTAAAGCTCCAGCGCCTGCAGGCTTTTGACCACCCGCTGCAGGTCGGCCTCGGTATCCACACCCTGACCGGGGAGGACCTCGGTGGTGCTGACGTGGATGCGGCCACCGTGCCAGAGCACGCGCAGTTGCTCGAGGGATTCGGCCTGCTCCAGGGGTGAGGCCGGCCAGTTGAGGTAGCGCTGAAGAAAACCGGCGCGGTAGGCGTAGAGGCCGATGTGGCGCTGGAAGGGAGTCTGCGCCGGCAGTTCCTCGGCGTCCAGGGCAAACTCGTCGCGGTGCCAGGGGATCGGCGCCCGGCTGAAATAGAGGGCATAGCCGAAGTGGTCGCAGACCAGCTTGACGATGTGCGGGTCGAACAGCTCGGCCTTCTCCTGCAGCGGGGTGGCCAGGGTGGTCATGACCGCATCGCGGTGGATGACCATGTCGCTGGCGACCTGATCGATCAGGCGGCTGGGCATCGCCGGCTCGTCACCCTGGAGGTTGACGATCACCTCGTCATCGGCCCAAGCATAGCGATCCACCACCTCAGCCAGGCGCTCGGTGCCGCTGCTGTGGCTGGCCGAGGTCATGCACACCTCCACCCCGGCGGCTTCGGCCACCGCCTGGATGCGGGCATCGTCGGTGGCCACCACCACCTGCTCGGCCTGGCTGGCGCGTGCCCGATCCACCACATGCAGCAGCATCGGCTTGCCGAGAATCTCCCGCAGGGGCTTGCCCGGCAACCGGCTGGAACCGTAGCGGGCGGGAATCACCACCTTGAAGCGATTCAAGCAGGCACTTCCTCTTCCGGGTCGAGCTCGCGGGCCTCGTCTTCGAGCATCACCGGGATGTCGTCGCGCACCGGGTAGGCCAGACGATCGGCGCGACAGATCAGCTCGGCGGCCTTTTTGTCGTAATACAGCGGCCCCTTGCACAGGGGGCAGACGAGGATTTCGAGCAGGTATTTATCCATGATGGGCTCCTGATGTGGCTCCGGGCCTGGCTCCAGGGCTGACTCCGGGGGATGGGTAGGCGGCGCAAAGCTCGGCCAGTCTGGCCTCGAGCGCCTGGGTAAAGGCTGGGGGCAGGCTCGCCTGCAGCGGCACGACCCAGTGCCAGGGCTGCGCCAGTGGGCGGCATTTTACGCCATCCTTGGCGGTCATGAGCAGGGGAATCTCCCCACCAAAGGCGAGATCGGCGGCCTGAAAGGGGTGATGGTCGTCAAAGGCGTGCTCGATCAACTCCAAACCCTGCTGGCGTAGCAGAGCAAAGAAGGACTCGGGATGGCCGATGCCGGCGATGGCGTGCACCGGGCTGCCGATAAACTGGGATAGGGGCAGGCGCCGGCTCGGGTCCTGTAGGTTGATCGCCTCGCCCAGATGCAGATCAAGCGCCAAATCCAGCGCCAAATCCAGTCCGGCCTCCCCGACCCCTGCCCTGCCCTTGACCAGGCACCAGTCCACCCGGGTCAGACGCGAGGGCGGCTCGCGCAGGGGGCCGGCGGGCAGCGGCAGGCCGTTACCGAAGCGCCGAGTGCCATCGATCAGAGCGATTTCCAAATCCCGCTGCAAGCGGTAGTGCTGCAAGCCGTCATCAGAAATCAGCAGATCGCAAGGCTGCTGCGCCAGCAGGGCCTGCGCGGCGGCGACCCGATCCGGCCCGACCCAGACCGGGCAGCCGGTTTGCTCGGCGATCATCACCGGCTCATCACCCAGCAGCAGGGGGTCGGAGTCGGCATGCACCGGCTGAGGCCAGTGACTGGCGCGCCCGCCGTGACCGCGGGAGATGATCCCCGGGCGATAGCCCAGCGCTTGCAGGTGGCGCGCCAGAGCAATCACCAGGGGGGACTTGCCCGAGCCGCCAACACTGATGTTGCCGACGACTATCACCGGCCGGGGCAGACGCACCGAGCGCAGCAGGCCGAGGCGATACAGCTGGCGGCGCAGCCCGGCAAGCAGCCAGAACAGCCCGGCCAGAGGCAGCAGGGCGAGGGAAACCGGATTCAGGCTATACCAGTAGTGATCGAGAGCAGGCACCGCGGCTTTGGCGCTCAGGGCTGGCGTTGGCGGGCGGGAAAGCTCATGTTCACCAACCCCACCTGGCTGGCGGCATCCATCGCCGTCATCACTGCATGGTGCGGGGTCTGGGCATCGGCCAGGATGGCCAGGGGAGGCAACTTGGGCAGGTCCTTGATCTTTTTTTCCAGGGTGCGCTTGAGGGTGTCGAACTGGCTGTTGATCAGCTGCTCGTCATCCACATAAAAGTTGCCGCGGGCATCGATGGTGATGCGGATTTGCACCTCCTCGCTGGGCTCCTGCTCCACCTGACTGGCCTCGGGCAGTTCCAGCTTGATCTCGGTGTCGCGGTCAAAGGTGGTGGAGACCATAAAAAAGATCAACATGAGAAACACCACATCGATCAGTGGCGTCAGGTTGATGTCGAGGGAGCGGCTCTTGTGCGGACGCAGATTCATCTTCAGCTGCGCCCTACCCGCTCACCGTGCATGACCTCGATCATCTTCAGCGCCTCCTCCTCCATGCGGACCACGTAGCGCTCGACCAAGCCATTGAAATAACGATGAAACATCAGGGTGGGAATGGCCACCGAGATGCCTGCGGCGGTGGTGATCAGGGCCTCGGAAATACCGCCGGCGAGCACCGCCGGGTTGCCCACCCCGGCTTGGGTGATGGCACCAAAGACCTTGATCATGCCGATCACCGTGCCCAGCAGGCCCAGCAGTGGCGAGATCGCGGCAATGGTGCCGAGGGTGTTGAGGAAGCGCTCCATCTCATGCACCACCTGGCGGCCGACCTCTTCGATGGACTCTTTCATCACCTCGCGGGAGTTGTTGAAGTTCACCAACCCCGCCGCCAATACCCGGCCCAGGGGCGAGCCGTTGCGGATGATCTCGATGGCGCGGTCGTTGAGCTGACCCTGGCGATGCACCTGCCAGATGTCCGCCACCAGATTCTTCGGGATCACATGACTGGCGCGCAAGCTCCAGAGCCGTTCGAGGATGATCGCCATGGCGACCACCGAACAGGCGATGATCGGCAACATCAGCCAGCCGCCAGATTTGACCAGTTCCAACACCTGCACTTCCCCTAGATTCTGTAAAGGAGGCGATTATAAGGGCTGCGCAGGGTCATGGCTATGCAGTCACTCCCAATAGCGCGGACGCTGCTGGCGCCAGGCCTGTGGGGCTGAGGCTCCGGCATGGGGATCAAAACGCAGATGGATCGCACCTGTCTCGGCGGTATTCAGCACCTGAGCGCCCGCGTTGCGCCAGCGCTCCACCACCTCGGCCGCGGGAAAACCGAAGGGATTGCGATAGCCGCTGGAGACCAGCGCCAGCGGTGCCGCCAGGGTCTCGACCCAGGCCGGCGAGGAGGAGGTACGGCTGCCGTGATGGCCCACCTGGACCAGGCTACCGGCCAGCCGTGGCCCCTGCTCCGCCAGTAGCGCTTGCTCACCCGGACGCTCCAGATCGCCGGTGAGCAACAGCTTTGCTTTGCCGCTGGCTACCCGCAGCACGCAGGAAGCATCGTTGGGGCGCCAGCGCTCGGGCTCGCGCGGGTGGACAATCTCGAACTCCACCCCATCCCACTCCCAGGCCAGTCCCGCCCGGCAGGGCTCGGCGGGCCGAGGGTAGGCCTTGGCTCCGGGCTGGGCGATCAGTTGCTCCACCGGCATCTGCGCCAGAATCGCCGCCAGGCCGCCGGCATGGTCCCGTGCCGGATGGGAGATGATCAGGCGATCCAGCCGATCAATACCGCGTTGCTTGAGAAAGGGCAGCACCACCGCACTGCCGGCATTGAAATCGGCGCTGAAGGCTGCGCCGGTGTCATACAGCAGGACATGGTTGCGGGTGCTCAGCACTACTGCCAGCCCCTGCCCAACATCAAGAAAATCCATCTCGAACTGACCGGGCTCCAGGGTCGGTCGCTGCCAGGCCAGCATCGGCCAGATCAGCAACAGACCCAGGCTGCGCCCGGGTAGACGAAGCGGCGTCAACAGCCAGAGCCCGCCGAGGCAGGCGAGCAGAATCAGCCAGCTCGGCCGCTCGGCCATCTCCACCAGCCCGGGGCCGATGGCGGCAATTTGTGCCAATCCTTCCAGGCTCAGGCTGTAGAGGGGTGAGATCAGCGCAAATAACTCCGCACCCCAGGAGGGCAGCGCGAGCAACAGCAGAGAAGCGACAAAGGCCAGGGGCACCAGCACCAGGCTGAACCAGGGAACGGCGAGCAGATTCACCGGCAAGGCCAGCAGCGAGGCCTGATTGAACAGCAGAATCAGCAGCGGGCTGATCACCAAAAGCACGGCAAACTGCATCCGCAGCAGGCCGATGAGCCAGGATTCCCCCGCCCGCCGCCGTGCCAGTGCCCAAAGAATCGCTGCCACGGCGGCAAAGGAGAGGATGAATCCCGGCGAGAGCACCGAGCGCGGGTCGATCAGCAGCACCAGAATCAAGGCATGCCCCAGACCCTGCCAGGGCCGGCCCTGACGCCCCAGCAGCTGCGGCAACAAGAGCACCAGCAACATGATCAGGGCGCGTTGGGTGGGGATGGCAAAGCCGGCCATGGCGGCATAAAAGGCCGCCGCCAGCAAGGCCGCCAAGGCCGCTGCCCGAGGTGCCGCCAGCCAGAGACAGAGCCTGGCAGAGCGCCGCCAGAGCCAGCCCGCCGTCAGTAACATCAGCCCCGCTACCATGCCCACATGCAGACCGGAGATGGCCACCAGATGATTGGCGCCGGTCTCGCGGAACATCTGCCACTGTTCCTGACTGAAGCCCGAGCGCTCGCCGATGGTCAGTGCCGCCAACAGCGGCAGGCTCTCCGCCGAGGCCGCCTGCTCCAGCCGCTCGGCAAAATCCTGACGCCAGCGCTGCCAGAAGTAGATGCCGGCAGGCCCTTCCCCGGGTTGATTCAGCGGCTGATTCAACTCAGAGGTGCGCACATAGCCGGTGGCGCGAATCCCCTGCTGCCAAAGCCAGCCCTGATAGTCAAAGCCACCGGGGTTGGCAAAGCCGTGGGGTCGTTTCAGCCGCACCTGCAACTGCCAGCGCTCGCCGGCACGCAGATCAGGCAATTGCTTGGCGTACCAGGACAGCCGCAGCTTGCCGGCAAAGGCCAGCTCCTTGCCATCAGCCAGCACCTGCTCCGGCTGAAACTCAAAGCGCAAGCGCCGCTCGAATTTTACCGGCAGGGAGAGCACCCGCCCCTGCAGCAGCAGGTCCCTGCCCTCCCAGTCCGTCGGCAACTGCTCCGCCAGATGCCAGCTGGCATGCAGCGCGGCATAGCAAAAGCCCAGCAGCAACAGACTCAGCCAGGCCAACCTGCGCGCCAGCAGCAGCGCCGCCAGCAGGCCCACCAGCAGCCCAAACAGAACCCAGGGCAGGGGCGGCAATTCGGGGCTGTGCTGGAGCAGAAGCACACCAAGGAAGAAACTCAGGGCTGGCAGCATGGGCTTTATCTATCCTGACCTAATGTCCTGATCAATCATCCTGAAGCGGGCGACCACAACTCAAGCTGAAAGGGCAGCAAATTTTGCCCCTTGCCAATCCCCCGAACAAGGGCTTTAATCACCGCCTCTTTCAGCCGGCGATTCCTATGCCAAAGCACCTGATCCGCAAGTTCACCCCCGACCATGTGAGTCTGAAGAACAACAGGGTTCTGCGACTTTTTGGCCGGCTCTTGCACGATCCCAACCTGTTTCACCTCAATCGCCGCTCGGTTTCCGGAGGCTTTTTCGTCGGCATGCTCTGCGCCTTTGTGCCCATCTTTCCGCAAATGCTCACTGCCGGCGCCCTGGCCATCCTGCTGCGGGTCAATCTGCCCATCTCCGTGGCTTTGGTGTGGATCACCAACCCCGTCACCATACCGCCCATGTTTTACGCCTGCTACCGCGTCGGCCTCTGGGTCATGGGCGAGGAAGCCAGCATCGGCGAGTTTCAGATGAGCATGGAATGGCTGGAATCGGTGCTGGGACAGATCTGGTGGCCGCTGTTGACCGGCGGTCTGGTGGTTGGCCTGGTGGTGGGAGCGCTGAGTTTCATGCTCATGCGCATGTTCTGGCGCTGGCACGTATTGAGGCAACTGGCCAGGCGCCGGGAACAACGCCAACAGAACGCCTCAGCCGCGCTTAAGCCCAGCACAGCAACCGATGGCACAGGTACGGCGGATTGAAGCTTTAGTCATCTCCCACTGCAGCAACAATAAAACGGGCAAAAAGCAGTGTCCTGCCAATCCCGGAATTTGCTCAGCTCCAACCTATCCACTGACTTACAAATTTTCTTTGCGTCCTTTGCGCTCTCTTTGCGTTCTTTGCGATCCGCTTTTTGGCTTTGACAGGATGGTTACTGCCTGCTGGCCCAATCTTCCGGGCTGAAGGTATTTAAGCTAAGGGCGTG
>JADGBD010000060.1:8061-9253 GCA_015231665.1 Gammaproteobacteria bacterium | reverse complement strand
TTAAGAGTGGAGGCTCAGGCCGGAATCGAACCGACGTTCACGGATTTGCAATCCGCTGCATAGCCACTCTGCCACTGAGCCAAGCTATTCATCTAACAGCGATCTTCGGGCCGCGCTGGCCGCTGATCCTGCTAAAAATGTGGCGGGATTGTACACACTGGGCTATTCAATTGAAACACTTTCCTGTGATCCTCAAGAAAGGCCGCCAGCAGGAGCAAGGCAACAGGCTCGGCAGGGCTTGCGCCAATCCCACGCCAGTACCAGAGCAACTGGCGGACTGGGCTCAGACCAACTCTTGATCTTGCAGGTAGACCCAGTCGACAATTTTTTCGCTGGGGCTGTAGCCCTTGACCAAGTCCTGCAACAGGGCGCGCAGGGCTGGGACCTCATTGGTCTGGAGGATGTTTTTCAGCTCCTCAAGCCTTGGCTGCAGCTGCTGCCAGGGGATGAAGTCTTCCTGCGCCTTGAGAATGCGCGGATGCACCGTAGCCTGGGGGTCATCACCGATGAGCAGTTCCTCGAACAGCTTTTCGCCGGGTCTCAGGCCGGTGATCTGAATCTCGATGTCACCCTCCGGGTTGAGATCATCCTTGATCATCAAGCCGGAGAGCTCGACCATGCGCTGGGCCAGATCGAGAATGCGCACCGGCTCACCCATATCGAGGACAAAGACATCCCCGCCCTGCCCCATGGCACCTGCCTGAATCACCAGCTGGGCGGCTTCGGGGATGGTCATGAAATAGCGGGTGATGTCCGGATGGGTCAGGGTGATGGGACCGCCCTGGCGAATCTGCTCGCGAAAGCGCGGCACCACGGAACCCGAGGACCCCAGGACATTGCCGAAGCGGACCATGGAAAAGCAGGTGGCGCTGTTGCAGCTGGCCAGACCCTGCAGCACCAGTTCCGCCAACCGTTTGCTGGCGCCCATCACATTGGTGGGGCGCACCGCCTTATCGGTGCTGATCAGAACAAAATCGGCAACCGCCGCCTCCATCGCCGCTTGCGCGGCATGCAGGGTGCCAATCACGTTGTTCTCCACCCCCTCTACCGGGTTGTGCTCCACCAGGGGCACATGTTTGTAGGCGGCGGCGTGATAAACCGTGTCCGGTCGCCAGCTGGCGAAGATTTGCTGCATGCGCTGGAGGTCGCACACCGAGGCGAGCAGCGGCAGGATCCGATCTTCCCGTTTGGA
>JADGBD010000060.1:0-8051 GCA_015231665.1 Gammaproteobacteria bacterium | reverse complement strand
CCCGCAGCAAGGCCTGATGAATCTGGTAGAGGGCGAACTCGCTCTGCTCCACCAGCAGCAGGCGCTTGGGGCCCAGCTTGAGGATCTGCCGACACAGCTCTGAGCCGATAGAGCCGCCGGCGCCAGTGACCATCACCACCTTGTCGCGAACATTCCAGTTGAGCAGGTCCTGGTCCGGGCTGACCGGATCGCGCCCGAGCAAGTCATCGGCATCCAGCTCGCGCAGGTCGGAGACACTCACCCGCCCCTGCACCAGTTCGGTCACGCTGGGCAGGGTGCGCACCGCCAGGGGCAGATGGCGAATCTGCGCGAGTATCTGGTTGCGCCTGTGCCGCCCCACCGAGGGCAAGGCCAGCAGCAAATCGCTGATGTTCTGTTTTTGTATCAAGCCGCTGATCTGCTCCGGGGCGTACACCGGCAGGGCGTTGAGCACATGCCCCTGGAGGGCCTTGTCATCATCGATAAAGCCCACCACGCGCATCTCATGGCTGTTGTTCAAGGCCGTGGCCAGCTGCCGACCGGACAGGCCGGCGCCGTAGATCAGCACCCGTGGTCGGGCTGCCAGGCGCAGCTGATTCTGATACAAACCGCCGAGCCAGAAGCGCACCAGCACCCTGGATGCGCCGATGAACAGGAGCAACAGCATCGGCTGAATCACCCCAATCGCACGCGGCACCCCAGTCACGCCGATAGCGGTAAAAACGGCCATGTAGATCAGCGCATAGACCGCGATCCCCCAGGCCACTGTCAACAGTGCCGGCCAGCCGGAATAGCGGAAAATGGCCCGATAGAATCCCTTGGTGATGAAGATCGGCAGGGCAATCACCAGCGCCCCTAGCAGGGCCCATTCAGGCTTCCAGTAAGCACCACCGATCAGCGGCAGCCAGAGGTCCAGGCGCAGAAAAAAGGCCAGCCAGACGCTCAGGGCAATCAGGCTGATATCCACCAGCAAGGCGAACAGGCGCTTGGCCAGGCGCGGCAGGGTCAGAACCCTCTGGGTAAGTTTCTGCAAAGGCATGGGCTGGCTAACTCATCAGGGGCTGCGAACCCGATCGCCGGCACCCTGCCCCAGCAGGGTGCGGAAGATGTAGCCGAAGTAGCTGCGCGCATCCAGCTCGGCGAGCATTTGCGCATCAGTTTCCGCGAGCAATTGCGGGCTGGACATATCCGTGCCGCGCAGCTGGGCCAGACCGGTGATGCCGGGGCGCGCGGCAAACACCCCGCGCTGCGCCCGCTCGCGGATCAGCTCTTCCTGATTGAACAGGCAGGGACGCGGTCCCACCAGGCTCATGTCGCCTTTGAGCACGTTCCACAGCTGTGGCAATTCATCCAGCTTGGAGCGGCGCAGAAAACGGCCGAAGGGGGTGATCGCCGAGGCATCGGCCAGATGGGTGGCGACCCAGGCAGTATCCGGGCGCATGCTGCGAAACTTCCACAGGACAAAAGGCCGCTGGTCTCGCCCCACCCGCTGCTGGCGAAACAGCGGCGAACCGGTATCGAACAGGCCAATCAAGGCAAGCAGGAGCAACAGCGGCAAGCCCAGCAGCAGCCCCAGCAGGGAGAAAATCAGATCAAACAGGCGCAACATGGTTAACTTAGGCTCCTGCAGCGAGCTGCTATATCCCGGAACATGAAACATTTCTTGGCCGCTTCTGGACTCGGGGCTTGGGACTCGTAGATTGCCACGGATGTTTCAACGTAATTTTCCTGGCGCCTTGGGCTCAAGCATTCGGCGGATACCTTCATCCAGAGTCAAGCGCGGCGTCCACCCCAGAATCTCCTGGGTCTGGCGACAATCCAGCTGCAGCGAGCCGAGCAAGCGACTCAGTTGCCCCTGCTTGCCGGCCAGGCGCGCGGGCAGGTAGAGCAGCGGCTCGGGCACCGGCAGCAGACGCGCAGGGCGACCCAGAGCAGAGCCCATGCGGCGAATCAGCTCCGGGGTGGATAGATCCTCGGCGTCCGCGACGAGGAAGCGCCGCCCCGCCGCTGCCGGGTGCTCGCAACAGAGCAGCAGCAGATCGATGAGGTTATCCAAACCCACCAGGGAGCGGCGATTATCCACCCGACCCAGGGGCAAAGGCCAGCCGCGTTGCAGCCACTGAATCATCCGCGCCAGATTGCCCTTGACCCCGGGACCATGGACCAACGGCGGCCGAATGATCACCAACTCCATGCCGCTTTGGCGGGCCCAGGCGGCGAGGTCTTCCTCGGCCTCCCATTTGGAGCAGGCGTAGGCATCCTCCGGATGGGCCGGATCATCGGCGCGAAAGGGCTCAGGCAGGTGGGCTTCAGCGGCCTTGAAGCGCGTCTGTTCGCCGTGAATCTTGATTGTGCTCAGATAGATGAAGCGACGAACCCCAGCCGCTGCGGCCTGCTTCGCCAGATTCAGGCTGCCCTGGCGATTGGCCCGACGAAACGCGGTCAGCGGATCCCGGCTGGTATCCCGCATCAGATGCACCCGAGCCGCCAGATGAATCACCAGATCGCAGCCTTGCAAGGCCAGCCGCCAGTCGGTATCTGGCCCCAGCTCGCCGATGGCGATGAGACCGGGGGCAGTTGCCTGAGGGGGGGCCTGGCGTGTGCTGCGGCGTAGCTCATGGCCCTGCTGCTCCAGCCGGGCGCAGAGCGCCTGACCGACGAAACCGGTGGCGCCTGTGACCAATATCCTCACTGTCTCGACCCTTTATGCATGTCGGCATCATACCTGAGTTGCCAGTCCTGCTGGAGCACGGCCTGGTGGAGTATAGAGGTGCAGCGCCTGCCGCAAATACAGCTATCTCAGCTCGTTGCGGGATTGTGCAGTTGCCCAGCAGGGTTGCAGCAATTCAGGGTAGAATTCAGCCAGCCTCATCTTCGGAACCTCGCAGCCATGCGCCATCTCGCCCTCTTGCTCTTGCTTGGCCTGACCGCAGCCCCGCTGTGGGCCGGGCCGGTTGAGCCAATGCTGAGCGCTGAGGAGCGCAGTTACCTGCAGCAGCTGGGGCCGATCCAGGCCTGTGTCGATCCCGATTGGGAGCCCTTCGAGTGGCTCAACGCCGAAGGCCAGCACCAGGGAATCGCCGCCGATCTGCTGCAACTGGTGGCCCAGCGCCTGCAGATCTCCATTGAGGTTCTGCCCCTGGCCAGCTGGGATGAGTCCATCAAGGCATCGCAGGAGGGACGCTGCCAGCTCCTCAGCTTTCTCAACCAGACCCCGGAACGAGAGCAGTGGCTGAGCTTCACCGCACCCATATTCTTCGACCCCAACGTCATCATCACCCGCGAAGAGCACGACTACATCGCCTACCCCAAGGGGCTGGTGAATCATACCGTGGCCCTGCCGCGTAACACCATGGTGGCCGAGCGTCTGCGCAGCGACTACCCCAATCTGATTCCCCTGCTGACCACCACCGAGGCCGAGGCGATCAACCTGGTCTCCGAGCGCAAGGCCGATTTGACCGTGCGTTCGCTCATCGTCGCCGCCTACACGATCAAGCGGGAAGGCCTGTTCAACCTCAAGATAGCCGGTCAGCTGCCGGATATGACCAACCAATTGCGCATCGGCGTGATCAAAACCGAACCCCAGCTGCGGGCTATTCTCGACAAGGGCGTCGCCAGCATCAGCGATACGGACCGGGAATTGATCACCAACAAATACGTCTCGGTGGTGGTCGAGGCCACCAACTACCGCCTGCTCGGCGGTATTCTCGCCCTGACCCTGCTAGCGGTGTTGGCGGTGGCCTTTTGGAATCGCAAGCTGCGCCGCCTCAACCACGAACTGGAGCGCCTGTCGGTCACCGACAAGCTTACCGGGCTGTATAACCGCATCCGCCTGGATCAGGCCTTTGAGGAAGAGCTGCAGCGCGCCCGGCGCAGCCAGCCCCCTTTCAGCATCATTCTGGTAGATGTGGACTTCTTCAAGCGAGTCAATGACGTGCATGGCCATCAGCGGGGCGATCAGGTACTCCAGACCTTCGCCCAACTGCTGCTCAAGCACACCCGTCAGATCGACCTGGTGGGCCGCTGGGGTGGCGAGGAGTTTCTCATCATCTGCCCCCACACCGATCTGTCCGGGGCGCGCAATCTGGCGGAAAACCTGCGCCTGCAGGTGGAACAGCTGATCTTTCCCGCCGGACTGCGCTTGACCGCCAGCTTCGGCGTCGCCAGTTTCAGCGAGGGCGACTCCGCCAGCTCCATGACCGCCCGCGCCGACAGCGCCCTCTACCGAGCCAAGGAAGGCGGCCGCAATCAGGTAGGGCTGAGTTAGCAACCAAAAAGGACGCAGAGCTCGCAAACGACTGCATGGACGCAGAAGGTAGAACGAAGCAGGATGCCAGAGTCGAGAAGCGCAGAGAGCGCAGAGCTGGAAAGTTGGGGAGTCATTCTTGAATCCTCTGCGTGCTCTGCGCTTCTCCGCGTACTCTGCGTCCTAACGATCAGCAGGTAACACAGCCCAATGGGTTCAGCTTCCTGCGGGTTTATTCGTCCCCGCTAGGGGGTTATCATCGACGCCCAGACCATGCCCATTCAGATCAAAGGAACCCAAATGCAACCACGCCACGTCGATGTCGCCATTCTAGGCTCCGGCAGCGCCGGTCTTTATGCCCTGAGCAAGGTGCGGCCCTCGGGCAAATCCTGGGTATTGATCAACGGCGGCCATACCGGCACCACCTGCGCCCGGGTCGGCTGCATGCCCTCGAAGGTGCTGATTCAGATCGGCGAGGATCTGCAGCGCCGCGGGGTGTTTGAACGCTACGGCTTTGACAGCGGTGATGTGGTGATCGACAGCGCCGAGGCCCTCGACCATGTGCGCGACCTGCGTGATACCTTCGTCGAGCGGGTCGAGTCCAACAGCACCAACAACATGGATGCTGAGCATTTCATCCCCCAGTACGCCCGCTTTCTCGAGCCTACCCTGCTGGAACTGGAGGATGGCAGCCAGATTCGCGCCGATCGGGTAATCATCGCCACCGGCTCAACACCCGTGGTCCCCAAGGCCTGGCAGGCCTTTGCTGATCGGCTGCTGACCACCGACGATCTGTTCGAGCAGGAGGAACTGCCCCGCTCCATCGCCGTGATCGGCCTGGGCGCCATCGGCCTGGAGATTGGCCAGGCCCTGTGCCATCTGGGTGTGGAAGTCACCGGCATCGATCAGCTCAAGAGCATCGGCGGTGCTCGCGATCCTGAAATCAGCAAGGCTGCGGTGGAGATCATCGGCAAGGAATTCCCCCTCTGGCTGGGCCATGCCGCCGAGGTGGTGGAGGAGGCCAACGGCAAGCTGCGGGTCAACGCCGGCGAGCGCAGCGTCGTCGTCGACAAGATTTTCGCCAGCCTGGGCCGTCGGCCCAATCTTGATCGGCTCAATCTGCAGGCACTGGGGGTGGAACTGGGCTCCAATGGTGTCCCCGCCTTCAACCCCACCAGCATGCAGATCGGCGACCTGCCGGTATTCATCGCCGGGGCTGCCAACGGCGTACGCAACCTGCTGCACGAGGCCGGTGACGAGGGGCGGATCGCCGGCCACAATGCCAGCGCCGAGAAGATCATCGGCTTCCGCCGCAAGACCCCGCTGCACATCACCTTCTGCAACCCCAACATCTGTCAGGTAGGCGCCAACTGGGCCGAGCTGAATCAGGCGAATACCGCCGTTGGCGAGGTCAAGTTCGGCCCCGTCGGCCGCGCCATGATCATGGGCAAGAACAAGGGCCTGCTGCGGGTCTATGGCGACAAGCACAGCGGCCGTCTGCTTGGTGCCGAAATGGCCTGCGTCAAGGGCGAAAACCTCGCCCACCTGCTGGCCTGGTGCATTCAGCAAGAGCTCAGCGTCGGGGATCTGCTGCGCATGCCTTTCTATCACCCGGTGATAGAAGAAGCACTGCAGGCCGCGCTATACGACCTTTACGCCAAGGTAGAAACAAAAAATCCCGGCCCCATCACTGAGCTGATCCCACTGGGCTGATTTTTCCCAATCTGGGGCAGAAAATGTCGTTTTTTCTGCCCCTTAGAGTAATATAAGGGCAAAGACCAGACCCGATCGGGCCGCTGGCAGACTGAATATTCAGGAGGCAGATTCATGTTCGTCAAAAGATTCCTCGGCATTGTCCTAATGATGTTGCTGTTCAGCCCCCTGGCCTTGGCCAGCGCGGTGGGCACTGTGACCAAGTCTCGCGGCGAGGTGGAGGTCACGCGGGAAAACCAGAAGCTGCCGATCAAGACCAAGGATGCACTCTTCGTCAAGGATCATGTCCAAACCGGCCCCCGCGGCCTGTTCCTCGCCAACCTGAATGACGACACCAAGATCGTACTGGGCAACAACGCCTCCATGGTAGTGCAGGAACTCAGCTACACCGAGGGCGCCAAGGACAACAAGGCCAGCCTGGAAGTGACCAAGGGGGCCTTTCGCTTCGTCAGCGGCCTGGCCGCCAAGGGCAATCCGGATGCGATGAAAGTGCAACTGGGCAAGCTGGCCACCATCGGTGTGCGCGGCACCCACTTTGGCGGGGTGATGACGGAAAATGACGTGCAGGTCATGCTCCTGCGCCCTGCCGATGGCTCGGATCGCCCCACCGCCATCACCGTAACCAACGAACTGGGCAGTGTCACCATCGACACCCCCGGCCTGGGCACCACCCTCAGGCCCAATCAGGCGCCCTCGGCGCCTGAACCCATGGAGATACCCATTCTCTCCTGCCCCATGTTCCAATAGGCCTTGCTGCAGGCCAGCCACCTCTGGCCTGCAGCCCATTGAACTTTCTTCAACCAACCGCCTCTTAGCAGAGTTATAACCTTGAGCGTCTTTTTTCCAGCCAATCTGAGCTGCATACCTCAACCCGAAACCCGAATCCATTTCTGACCAGATGAACCTGCTGCTCGCCGTCCTTACCCCCTTTGCCGGAGCCCTACTGGTGGCCTGGGCAGGGCGTTTTGGTCGCACCCGGCTGGCCTTGCTCACTGGCGCTGTGGTGCTGCTCTCCCTGGCCTGGCTTTCCCCTCTGCTGGGCTTGCCCTTCGAGGGCATCACCAGCGTCCAGCGCATCCCCTGGATTCCCGCCCTGGGTCTGGACCTGGCCTTTCGCCTGGATGGCCTGGGACTGCTGTTCGTCATCCTGATTCTCGGCATTGGCCTGCTGGTCATCCTCTACGCCCTCTATTACCTCTCCAGCAAGGACAGTCTCAGCCGCCTCTATGCCTATCTGCTCCTGTTCATGGGCTCCATGCTTGGGGTGGTGCTGGCGGAAAACCTGATTCTGCTGTTGATCTTCTGGGAACTGACCAGCCTGTCATCCTTCCTGCTGATCAGCTACTGGCGCTACCGCCAGGATGCCCGCCGCGGTGCCCGCATGGCACTGACCGTCACCGGAGCAGGCGGTCTGGCCCTGCTGGCCGGCTTCATTCTGCTCGGCGAGATTGTCGGTAGCTATGATCTCTCGGTGGTGCTGGCCAGCGGCGAGCTCATCCGCAACCATGAGCTCTATCTGCCGACCCTGGTGCTGATTCTGCTGGGTGCCTTCACCAAATCGGCGCAGTTTCCTTTTCATTTCTGGCTGCCCCATGCGATGGCGGCGCCTACCCCGGTATCTTCGTACCTGCACTCCGCGACCATGGTCAAGGCCGGTGTTTTTCTCCTTGCCCGCCTGTTTCCGGCCCTCTCCGGCACCGAGGCCTGGGGCTACCTGGTGGGCGGAGTCGGCATCGCCACTCTGCTGGTAGGCGCGGTCATCGCCCTGTTCAAGCACGATCTCAAGGGTCTGCTGGCCTACTCCACCATCAGCCATCTGGGGCTGATCACCGCCCTGTTCGGCATAGGCACACCACTGGCGGCGGTGGCCGGGGTGTTCCACATCATCAACCACGCCACCTTCAAGGCCGGGCTGTTCATGGCCGCGGGGATCATCGATCACGAATGCGGCACCCGCGACATGCGCCGCATCAACGGCCTCTGGCATTACATGCCCTACACCGCCACCCTGGCGATGGTGGCTGCGGCGGCCATGGCCGGGGTGCCCCTGTTCAATGGCTTTCTGTCGAAGGAGATGTTCTTCGCCGAGGCTGTGCAGCAAGATGTGCTGCTG